>DAIRER010000248.1:0-4032 GCA_036795495.1 Pseudobdellovibrionaceae bacterium
CACCCATAATAAGTGCACGCTTATTATCTCGAAGAGCTCCTGCTAAAATTTCACTAGCACTCGCGGAATACTGATCCACAAGAACAATCAAAGGAAAGTCGACAAATTCACCCGGCTTAACAACCTTAGAAATTTCACGATCTTTTGGGTTTCGGCCCACGGTACTCACGATAACACCCTCTTTTAAAAATAAATTACTCATTTTTATGGCTTGATCTAACAAACCTCCGGGATTTTTTCGTAAATCTAAAATAATCCCCGTGATTTGACCTTTATTCGAAGACTTGTGTTTTTCTAAAACTTTTTCTAAATCTTTACCGGTTTGTTCAATAAAACTTGTCACTCGTATATAAGCATAACCCTCATCAAAATTTGTGTATTTAACTGAGTTAATTTTAACATTTCCTCGTTTGATGGATATATCAAAGGGCTCATCTTTTCCTTCGCGAACCACTTTAAGAACTACTTTTGTTCCATTTTCTCCTCGCATTTTTTGTGAGGCATCCACTAAAGAAAACCCTTTTGTACTTTCGCCATTTATAGCCACAATACGATCTCCTGATTTTACTCCCGCAATCCAGGCTGGAGTATCTTCTATTGGAGAAATGACAGTGAGAACACCTTTTTGTATTGAAATTTCAACACCGATTCCAGCAAAATTCCCACTCGTCTCTGATTCAAATTCTTTAAAAACTTCGGCGGGCATGTAACTCGTATGAGGATCTAACTCACGCAGCATTCCTTTGATGGCACCTTGAATTATTTTTTTAGTATCGGCATCTTCGACATAATATTGCTGTATCAAATTTAATACTTTGCTAAAATTTTGAAGATCTGAATATCGATCCTCTTCTTTTTCTTTAGCAAAGCCCTCAATACACATAAAACTAGCAAGTATTAGAATCAATATATTTTTCATTTCTCACCTTTTTGTTCTTCAGTTTTTAAATTTATAAACTTTAAAGATTTTCCATTTCATTATTTGAGTCCATCCAGTAACTTGGGTCTTCGGGTTCAGAAAAGTGTCTTAATTCAAAATACAGACCCGATAGGTCGCCATACTCAGAACGTCCAGAACTTCCAATCACTTGTCCCGAGGATACATTTTCACCCAACTTAACGATCACATTTTTTAAAAATGAATAACTTGTGTAATAATGATCCCCATGATCAAGAATGACTGTTTTTCCAAAGTAGGGCAAGTCCTCAATCCTACGAACTGTGCCTTCAAAAATTGAAAACACTTCTGCTCCGACAGATCCCTGATAAAAATTTCCACGGTGTGGAATCTGGTATGTTTCTTCATCAATAATTCCAAATCCTTGACTCAGCTCAAAAGACACCGGAGATTTCAATTGCCCTTTTTGTGTTAAGAAAGAAGGCTTATATAATAAATCAACAACGGCAGAATCTTTTAAATACTGACTCGACTTTTGTCGAACATCCTCGAGTTGATCTTTTGCAAAAAGTTGAGATTTTTGGACCCCTGACAATATCTTGGTCTTTAATTTTTCTTCATGAGCATATTCAATTTCTTTTTGTGCAGATTCTTTTTGCGTCAGAATAAGTTCTTGTTTTTTCTTTTCTAACTTAAGTTTATTGAGTTTTAATTTATCCAAATTAAAACTCAATTGAGCCACAATCTCACGATCATATTGGGCCATTCGAGTGACTATTTTTAATCGCCGATCGATCTCAGCATTTGATTTTGATGATAGTAAATACTCTATCTGAGAAGCACTTTGACTATGATAAAGAGTCCTTAGTCTTTGCGCTAAGTATTTTTTTTGAATCAATATATCACTTTCAATTTCTTGACTTGCTTTTTTTAACTCTTGAATCGATTTATCGATCATGACGAGATCTACTTTAATGCGTCCTCGATTGAATACAATTTTTTTAATTTTTTTATTAATTTCATACAATGCAGATAAAACTTTTCTTTTTTTAATTTCATTTTCTTGAATCTCTGTTTTTATTTTTTTAAAATCATTTAGTATATTTTCTTTTTTAACAGCTGTTGCGCTCCAGGAATTCAGTACAAAGAAAATAGAAAATAGAAACACTTTCTGTACGATTATTGTTTTTGTAATTCTAATTCTAAATCTATTCACTCTACTGTTATCCTAAAAAGTGAGCTCCTACCTGTATTTAAATGTGAAATGGAAAAATAAGAACTTAAAAGACTCGCAAGAATGCCGCCAAGAAACACAATTAAAAACTCGACGCCTCCAAGAAATTCTAAAGATTGTACAGCCGAAGAAAGTGGATATTGTGTAACTATATACTCTTTAAATTGAACAAATAAAAAACCGCTCAGTCCGACCGCTCCCAGAATTGAAAAACCACCCAATAAGGCCCCTTCTAACAAAAATGGAAAACGAATCATAGAAGATCCGGCGCCGAGCATTTCAAGTATTTCAATTTCTTCTTTTTTTCTGAATACATGTGTATGAATGACATTAGAAATTACGAACAAGGAAGCTCCAAAAATAATCAAAGCAATAGAAACCAAAGCTGTTCGTATGACTTTAACTAAAACTGCAAAATGATTGAGCCATTCTTTTCCATAACTCACCTCTTCGACCCCGTCTTGATTTTGGAAATTGGCAGACAATGCCTCGATAGTCTCCGGTGCAGCGTCTGCCTGTAACTTTAACTCAAAACTGGCAGGGATTAAATTCATAAGTTCTGGATCCTCATTCAATCCTGGTACTAGGCTTGCCAGTTGACCTTGATACTGTTCTAAAACTTTTTCTTTATTTGAATACTGAGTCGTTTCAATGAGTTTATCATTTTTAATTTTTGTTTGTAAAGATTCCAGCTCTTGAATTGAAATATCATTTTTTAGATAAACAATCATTTCTCGATTTTCGCCCCAATTTTTAATGAATTGATTAAAATTTTTATATAATAAAAAGCTACCAATCATTAAAGTGTAGCATCCCCATAACACCATCATTGTACTAAAGCGTAAACTTTGATTTTTCATAAGCTTTTGGCCTCAAAACTTCCATTTTGAACAAAACTACCAATTTGAACAAGACTTCCATTTTGAATATGAATGTTTCTTTTGTTTTTTTTCTTCACTAAAGTTTGATCATGGGTAGCAATAAATACGGTTGTCCCTTGAGCAGATATTTTTTCAAATAGATCAATAATCTCCTCGCTCAATTCAGGGTCTAAATTTCCAGTGGGCTCATCGGCAATCAAAATGCCCGGCTGATGAATTATTGCTCGAGCAATTGCCACACGCTGCTGCTCTCCTCCTGAAAGACTTTCAGGAAATTGTTCTTTCTTATGAAAAAGTCCAACCTGATCTAAAACCTCACGAACGCGTCTTTGAGTATAGGAATCTCGTTCTTTTTGAATGATCAGTGGCAAACTGATATTGTCAAAAACAGTTTTATTTTTTAGAAGTTTATAATCTTGAAATACAATTCCTAGTTTTCTTCGATATAAGGGCAATTCTTTTGTTGTTAATTCTGAAACTTTATAATCACCGATTTGAAGCTCACCACTACTCAATGAATCATAGGCCGAAATCATTTTAAATATTGTGGTTTTCCCTGCGCCACTGGGTCCTGTTAAAAAAACAAACTCCCCTTTAGCTATTTTAAAGTGAACATCTTTTAAGGCGTGAACAGGACCTGGATAGGTTTTATAAACATGTTGAAATTCAATCATTGTTCTATTGTAAAATCCCTAACAGGACTTGGCTACACTGCTAAAGTCTAAATTCCGTCCAGGGAACGATTGATTTCAGTAATGATATGATCATGCTGTTTTTCTATGGCTTTTTGCAGAATCATCCGTAAACCCACCTCACCCATACTGCGCATAGCAACGGTCGAGGTTTGAGACGTTCTAGCATAATTGGAAAATATTTCTTGATAGGGTGTTTTTGTTGTTTTAATAACGGCACCACTTCGATAAACCCGAGTGACGATAAAGGGGTTACCATTACCCCAATCTTCGGTCTGGATATGGTATTTTTCCCCACGTACAAAAATATCTGAATTGAACCCTTTT
>DAIRER010000249.1:0-4027 GCA_036795495.1 Pseudobdellovibrionaceae bacterium
CTTTTACAATATCTGGAAAAGGCTCGATGGAAGAAGAGTTTCAAGCTAGTTATTGTTCAATGAAGGGGGCTTGCGCTAAACTTAAAAATATCCAAATAAAAATCAATTGGCCAAAGAACGCGAACAAAGGTGAACTTGATCTTTCCATAACCGAAGAAAATGGAGTTTTTACAAATATTAAGTTAAATTTTGAATTTGCTGTAGACAATGAACCCGTACTCTGTGGATAAAAAAATTAAGACGGGTAGGTTACCAGGTCAATCCTATGCTTATCTGGGGAGAAATTTTACCGTCCGTATTGTAGTTAAATCCAGCTTGTGCTTTTAAAAATTGAAAGAGTCGATAGTCAAAACCCACATCAACATAAATTCCGCGCGAATCACCCAACGTCGCGCCAAATCCGCCAAAAATAGCAAAAGGTCGAGAGATCTCCCAAATGGGTGATTCATATCCAAATGCAAAACGGCCGGTTTTTCGAGTGCCGTCATTTTCTTTTGTAGGTGTGTAATAGGCTATATTTAAAATTCCAGTAACTTTAATTCCAGTAAATGTATTGTTATCCGTAATGATAGTTGAGTATCCAAAAAGGTGATTATTAATTTCAAATGAAACATTTGGATCAATATTATTTGTATTGTATTGAAATTGGGTTGGAGTGCTTGGATCGTTCGGTTTTATAACGGAGTTGTCGAGTTCTTTTTTTAAATTTTGACTGTCCTGAACCTGTTGTTCGCGTGTTGTCAATTGACTGTTGTTTGCATCGGCGAAAGTAAATTCAATATTATTAAAAAAGATCAAACAGAGGATGAGTAAAAATTTTGTCATATTATTTCCTTAGGCTTTGAGTTAATTTAATTAAATAAAAGATCAATGTCATGAAAATTTAAAACTGAAGTAATTTTTTATGGACCTTTGTTGAGATACGTTTAATCTTTCAAATTCGTTTGCACGCATTAAACGTGCCTTCTTAATAGATTTGTAAAATCAATTTGGCTTGCCAAATAAGTCGGGTTTTTACTTTTCCAATAACTTTCGATTTTTCTCAACGAACCATCTAAACATTGAATAAGAATTTTATTCTCAGTACGATAGAGTTTTTCTAATTTTCGAATAAATTTAATGGATAGTTCTTTTCTTCCTAAATAAAGGACAGTATTTTCAACAACTAATGGACTTTTGTGTCCTAAAAAACTCCATAAATCTAAATCTGATTGAATTTCAGATAAAAGCTCAATTGATTTAGCAATAATTTGCTCATTAGGATTGTCTAATAAATCTATCAATTGTTTTTTAAGTTCATTACTCAGGGGTTGTGTAAATTTTAAGTAAAGTTCAAGCATTAAATTATAAAGTTCAATGATATTAATTTCAGTTTTTAGTTCGAGTTCTTGTTTTTGCTCTTGAGCAATTTCAAGTTTGTGTTTTTTGAGCCATTGATAAATAATATGACCTAAAGAATAAAATTCCTCATTTTTTTCAAAAAAATAAATATTCTTTAACTTTTTTAAATATTCAAAAAAATCCGGTGACTTATTCGGAGTTGTTTTTAAACACGTTTTTATATCAGATAGATTTCTATAAAAAGATCGATAAGGCCATTCCACTTCTAAAACGGGTTTTAAAGCGGTGAAAAGAAAAATTCTTTTTTCAAGTTCTATGCCTTTTAATTTTGTTTGACCAAAGTCTTTAAATTCATAAAAAGAGTTCAAAATTGGTGAGTGATCCTCAATGAGGTATAACGCCGATACGTCCCGTTGAGTTACCCATGATAAAACGCGAACGGTTTCAATGAGGGGAGCTCCAAAAAGGGAATAGGACTGCACCAATTCTCCAAATTGAAATTCACCAAAACTTAAAGCCGCCTTAACGGTTAATTTTTCACCAAAAGCAGTGAACCAGCGAGAATCATCATTTGTCCATTTTAAAATTTCATCCATGCAAGTCAGGGCCAGGGCAATTGATTTCTTTGAATTAAAATCCGCTTCTTTGAAATAAAAAAGAATTTCATCACCCACGTACTGATATATAAAACCATCATATTTAGAAATAATTTCTGCAAGAGTTTTAAAATATAAATTTACCTGAGTGGAAAGTAAATTTTTATCATGAGAAATAAATAACCGAGAGAAGTGGTTGATATCCAATCGGATCAATGTGGCAAAAAAAGTATAGGGAATTGAAGGCGCCTCATAGAGTTCTTTTCTTAAGCTGGATAAAAGCAATTGATTTAATTTTAAATTGTCCTGCTCTAAGTGTGTTACTTCATGAACATAAGAATTATAGACCTGTTTAAAAACCTCTGCTTCTTTGCTGTTCACCTGAATCTCATTTTTTGGTTCATCGTCTTTATTTAGGTTTTGAACGCGCTGGATGATTTTTAAAAAATCTTTAAAAAAATAGAAAAAAACTAACATAGATACTAAAATAAAAATTAAGACTTCTTCGATAAAAGAAGTTTTGAATCTTAAAAGAACTTTTTTAAAATAAACATCAGGTGCTTTAATCAAGCCCAAGGTCAGGAATTCTTCATTATTCAGTTGAATGGTCTTCGCACTGATCTTATCTGTGAGGACTGTATTTCCGTCAATTTCTAAAAAAGAAAGGATTTTTTGATCTTTGTTGTTTATGGGATACTCATAAATTTTTTGGCCTTGATAGCTTAAATACAGCCAATCAAACATATGTTGATCTATAGCTTTTTTTAGAATTTCAATTGTTTCTGGAGTCGATTTGATTTGAACCATTTGTTTTGCAAAATCTGAGTAGGCTAAAATCTGTTTTTCTCGAAATAAAGTATAGTCTTGATAGTAGTCTAAGCTGATATTTCTCATTTGATAAATTATATAGATTGGAAATGCTAATATTAAAAATATTAAAATACTTAAAAAAAGAGAACGACTTTTCATGGATTTTCTTTTTCTAATACAAATATAAATTTCTGAGGATCCAAGGTGTAAATCCAGTTCGGTTTGACTGAGCCTATAGACTGTGAATTATCAAAATAAATTTTAATTCTATGCTGAATGAGCTTTTTTAGAAATTCAATATTTGCTTTTTGGGCATGAACTTCTTTGGGTTTTGTTTCTATAAATGATTTGATTTGATTCAAGGTGTTGCTGTTTGAGTCATGATTTTGGGTTGGCTTGTTCGTGTTTTTATTATCTCCCGCGGCCGGAAATATCTGTATATTTTTAGAGGAGGATTTTGGAATAGGATCTTCGTTAGCAATGAGTCTTTTAATACTTTTTGGTGGCTGAGATGATGGGTCCTGAGATAAGGAATTCTGAGATAAGGAATTCTGAGAAAAAGAATTCTCTAACTTTGATGTATTAAATTGAGTTTTTGATGAATCCCCCGGTTTTATTGAGTGAAGAGTTGGAATCACTTTTGAATTTTCAAGGGCTTGGGCAGTCGGAAGTACGAGTCCCGAGCTTCTTTTAATGACGGAGTCTAAGTTTTTAGTAACGGTGTCAATAATACGACTGGATCTATTGACCTGTCGGATAAAATCTTTACGATGGGAGCTCTCGCCCAATTGAGCGCGAGTGGGGTAAGATTGATAATTTGAAAGGGGCTGAGTGATTTGTGGTGAAGTTTCTGCATGAATCAACACGGGTGTTGAATCACCTAAACCATCATCATTTCGCACTTCAGTATTTTCGTTGGCTAGATCTACAGGTGAAATTCGTTTTGCGGTGGGGGGTTCATTTATCTTTATAGGAGAATTTTCAGCATTCATATCGCCAAAGTTAAATTGACCTGTTTCAGCTAAAGTTTCAATTTGTGAAGGTCGAGGAACGGATTCATTACAAACAGACTTTTCATTTGCATTTAAAGAAGTTAATTGAAATGAAAAAAACCATAGTAAATTTGAAAAAGAATTGATGTGTTCAAGTTTGTAAGGGTTTTCAAGGCGACCTAATTGATCCAAGTTCGTTAGATTTAAATCTAAATGCGGTGATCCTGGGTTTTCATTTCCATTGTTCTGCAAAGAGCAAACCACAGTTGAAGTTTTTTTTAGGGGTTC
>DAIRER010000250.1:0-3983 GCA_036795495.1 Pseudobdellovibrionaceae bacterium
TTTGTCTCGTAGACTTAGAAGCTTTCTGGGCCAATGTGTCCCCAGATGACTCCTAGAGAAATGCGTTCTTCTGTGAAGGCTTCAGAAACTAAAGTGTTTCGGTTTTGAATATTTCCCGCATAACGAGAGTAACCTAAAAAGTAACCAAGATATTGAGGGGTATCAGAAAAGTTATGATATATTTTGCCGGATTCAATACGGCTGTCAAAACCCATTGGCGAAGCTGCTAATATTTGAAAACGGCCTCGAAGAATTCGATCCTCTGTCATCGTTTGAGCTAACAGTCCTAATGAAATTGAATCCATACGACCCAATCGAGAACTCCCAGGATTTCGACCGGACAAGGTATAGTTATGATATCCAGCAGAAGCTCTAAGCCAGGGGAGGTCTTCAAAAAAGGATTTCGAGGCACCGAGATCAATTTCAGAAATAGAAATGGTGGAGCCCGGGTGCCAGAGCCCAGATTCAAAAATCAAATGAGGGTCAAATCCAAAATAGTTTAATTTATAACTTAAATCAGCACCTAAGAAGTTAAAGATCTGATCTTTTTCTCCACGGTTCGACGTTAAAGAATTATAACTTGCAAAGAGGCCTAAACGCCAAGGTCTTAAGAGGCCCGACAGTCCCGTGCGAGATTCTTTAAAGGCAGTCTTTTTTAGGGTTAGCGGTTGGTTAGATACTGGGTGAGTTGAAGTGGGTACAAATTGCAAATGGATATCTGGAATTTGACCTAAGTTTTTTTCGCGATCCTCTGAGGCATCTGAAGCAAAAGAGTAAATTTCAATTTTTTCTCCATTTTCAAAACTCTGTGAGTGAGCCACTTGCTCTTGCTTTTCTCGAGAGGGAGGGATTACTGCATACTCTGCATTTTGAATTTGTGAAAAATTAAATTGGGGAGTTTCTAATTTTTCAAGATGGGTCACACCCGCTTTTGCACTGAAAAAACGATTTTTCCCCCGTAAACTCATAAAAAAGTTTTTTGATTTTTTAAAAGAAACGCTCACTTCTCGGATTTTTTCACTGAGGTACTGAGCATTTTCTTTGGATAACCCCTTGGGTAACTGAACCCAAGCATACCATTGATTTTGAGCATTTTCCGGAAGTGCAGCAAGTGTTTTAAGACAGGTATTAAAACGTTTGTTTTTTCTTAAATCTTCTTCTTTTGTGATTTCAAACTCACAGCTAAAAATTTCCTGTGGAGTGGGCCAATTCATCAAGGCCGAATGAAGAAGAACTCGAGGCGTTGGGCTTTCTAATTGGATTTGAAAGTAAGATATCTTTTTTTCTGAAGTATTTAAACTTTTAACTTGCTCTTTTAAATACTCTAATTTGGGATCAATCAGGGGAAAGGGCTGATCGAGGAGGATTTTTTCTAATGGTTTTTTTTCGGTATCAAAAAACTGAATAGAGGCCCGGTAACCCATGCTTGGAATCAAAGAAAAGGGGAATTGATCCTTGTTCCACTGTGGAAATTTAAAATCATTCAGGTTGAAAACTTGACCTTGTAGCCAAAGTTGAGGGGGTCTTAAAACTCCCCAGCTAATAAAAAACGGACCAAAATTTTCTAGACCTGGTACTTCGGCTAGTAAAAATTCGTCGGGAACCTTTTGGAAAGGTTTTTCAGTTAAGACGTCCTGAGCAAAAACGACAGCTTGGGGTGTAAAAAACACGACACCAAAAGTGAATGCTGAACTTATTAAATATAAAGAAATACGGTATTTTAGATTTTTAATTTTAAAATTTAACATGTTACAATTATCTGCTGGAGCTCTTTAGAGAATCAAGTTTTTTCCTGACTTAGTTGAAACCCAAGTGAATGCGCTGCATTCATTGATATGTAGAATTCTTTTGTGTAGGATATCCGAGTGTTAAAAGAAAAATGGGTGATCATTACAGGGGCAAGTTCTGGTATCGGCTGGTCCACGGCAGAGCTGTTGGCAGCAAAGGGATATCATTTGATTTTATTAGCTCGGCGTGAAGAGCGACTTCAAGAATTAAAGTCTCAAATCATTGAAAAACATCCAGATATAAAAATTAAAATTTCGCAGGTGGATCTTCAACATCGAGAGCAAATTGATGAGTTCATACAAAACGAAGGAACTTTACTTCAAAAGGTAGATGTCTTGATCAATAATGCCGGATTAGCTCTTGGTGTGGATAAAATTCAATCCGCCCGTATTTTAGATTGGGATGTGATGATTGATACAAACATTAAAGGGTTACTTTTTCTAACTCGTGGTGTTTTGGAATATATGATTCACAATCAACGAGGTCATATCGTAAACATAGGATCTGTTGCCGGTCGCTGGGTGTATCCTGGGGGTGGCGTGTACTGCGCTACAAAATTTGCAGTAAGGGCCTTGACCGAGGGATTGCGGTTGGATCTGATGGGGACTCATTTGCGAGTGACTAATGTTGAGCCTGGGATGGTGGAGACTGAGTTTTCAGAAGTGCGATTGGGAAGTAAATCAGCAGCCGATCGTGTGTACGAGGGCATGCAGTCATTGAAAGCGCAGGATATTGCCGAAACTATTTTGTGGTGTATTGAAAGACCACCTCATGTGAATATCCAAGAAGTGGTTGTATTTCCAACAGATCAACCCGCGGTGGGTTATGTAAATCGCAGCAATACGTCTTTGGAAAAGAAGTCCTAGTTCGTTTATTTTTTTGAGTGTTGGGTTTTGAAAGGTGGAAGTAAGGTGGAAGTGATGTTGAAATACAGAATAGAAAAAGACACAATGGGAGAGCTTCAAGTTCCTCAGGATCGCTATTGGGGCGCGCAGACACAGCGTTCTTTACAAAATTTTAAAATTGGGGGAGATCGTTTTCCTAGAGAAATGATCAAGGCCTTGGGTGTTTTAAAAAAATGCGCAGCCCTAACCAATCGTCATTTGGGTCTTTTAGATGAAAAATTATCTGAATATATTATTCAAGCTGCGGATGAAGTCAT
Source organism: Pseudobdellovibrionaceae bacterium (assembly GCA_036795495.1). Lineage (GTDB taxonomy): Bacteria > Bdellovibrionota > Bdellovibrionia > Bdellovibrionales > Bdellovibrionaceae > DAIRER01. Next base: position 2,951 of record DAIRER010000250.1, read on the forward strand.
TCAAGGTAAATTGGATGATCATTTTCCATTAGTGGTTTGGCAAACAGGATCTGGGACTCAGACGAATATGAATGCCAATGAAGTTATAGCCAATCGAGCCATGACTTTAATGGGAAAAACTTTGCCCTCTAAAGAAATTCATCCCAATGATCATGTGAATAAAGGGCAATCTTCGAACGATACATTTCCGACAGCAATGCATATTGCTGTTGCCGATCAAGTCCACAATCGCCTTTTACCAATGTTAATGAAATTGGAGCAATCGCTTTTAAAGAAGGAAAAACAATTTTCTAAAATCGTAAAGATCGGACGAACTCATTTAATGGACGCGACACCGCTTACATTAGGCCAAGAATTTTCGGGATATGCGACCCAGTTAAAAAAATCGATCGAGCGCGTGAAAAATACATTGCCTCATTTGCATGAGTTAGCTCTAGGTGGAACCGCGGTGGGGACGGGGTTGAATACGCATATTCGTTTTCCGAAAGAAGCGGCTCAAATGATTGCATCAGAAATGAAAATTCCTTTTATCAGCGCCGAAAATAAATTTGAAGCTCTGGCAACGCATGATGCTCTTGTTGAAGTCAGTGGTGCCCTAAGGTCTGTGGCCGTATCTTTGATGAAAATTGCAAACGATATTCGTCTTTTGGGATCTGGCCCCCGCTGTGGAATCGCCGAATTGAATTTACCAGAAAATGAACCGGGATCTTCGATCATGCCAGGGAAAGTGAATCCCACACAAAGCGAAGCCATGACAATGGTTTGCGCTCAGGTGATGGGAAATGATGTGGCGGTGGGGTTTGGCGGCAGTCAGGGGCATTTTGAATTGAATGTGTTTAAGCCCGTTATTGTTTTTAATGTTTTAAATTCAATTCGTTTGATTGCGGATGCCTGTGATTCATTTGTAGAGCATTGCGTGGATGGAATTACAGCCAATGAAGTTCAGATTAAAAAACATTTAGAAAATTCATTGATGTTGGTGACGGCCTTAAATCCTCATATTGGTTATGATAAGGCGGCACAGATTGCTAAA
>DAIRER010000251.1:0-3933 GCA_036795495.1 Pseudobdellovibrionaceae bacterium
AAATCCTAAACCAAGCCCCATTAAAGGACGAATCTTTCCCGTAGAAAAATAATAATTAACATGACCATAGCCAGAAAAGTAAGTAATTGTCGCTTCACAGGATGTTCCGGAAGAGCTCGCACAGCCGGGAGAGCTCGCGATGGTTCCAGTGACTCCCATTTGTTCGTAGGCAGCAGAAAACTTTAAACTCATATTTGATGAAAAGGGAAAGTTATAAAAAGCCCCTAATCCAAAAGTACTGCCCGTCATATTGGTCACACCAGATATTCCATTTGAAGTTCTTTTTGCGGACATACTATTCATAATATACGAGCCCAATAAACCCCAAGAGTTTTTGATACCTAAAAGAGAACGTTTAGACGCGGTTCCCTCTTCGGCAGAGGACTCTTCGGAATCTTCTGTTTCTTCAGATTCAGCACCTCCGGAGTTTTTTAATACAAGAGAGTAGCCAGTCGCCACTTTGCCTTTTAAAATGGTGGCCCTGGCTTTATCTCCAGTGATTTTATCGATTTGAATTTGTGCTCGTTTTTTTAGAGTGCTAGGGTCAATAACGAAGTATTTTTTTCCGACTTCAACAGTATCTCCATTAAGAATTACAATGGCTTGCTTTTTGTTGGATTTTCCGATTTCTGCCGCTGAAGAGGGGGTTATATAAAGAAAACTATTAAAAAATATACCTGCAAAGAAAAAGAACTGAAATAAGTTTTTCATAATTGTATTTTCCCCTTGAACTTAAAGTCTAAAGAGTTTTAGAGAAAAATCAACCAAGTGTTTAACTCAAATTAAAATTAAATAGCGGCGATTTATTATAAATTCGCCGCTATAAACAATTATTTTAATTATTAAAGAAATTAAAATGGAATTTCTTCGGAATTATCAAAACTAGGCTCTGGTCCAAAATCTTGAAAACCATTATCATCAGCACCAGAGGCTGCAGTATTACGATCATTGGATGATCCTAAAAATTGAACAGCGTTGGCTACAACTTCTGTGGAATATTTAGTCTGTCCTTGTTGGTCTTCATAACTGCGTGTTTGAAGTTTTCCCTCGACATAGACTTGTCTTCCTTTTGCAAGATGTTTACCACAGAGCTCACCCAATTTGCCCCAAACCGTAATTCGGTGCCACTCGGTTTTCTCTTGTTTTTGACCGTCCTTGACCCAACTCTCACTGGTGGCCAATCTTAAACGACACACCGTATTTCCAGAACTGATCGTTTTAACCTCTGGATCAAACCCCAAACGTCCAACCAATATTACTTTATTAACTCCCGACATACATAACCTCCTTAAATTATGAAATGAATATCTTGAAACACACGATCTTCAATAATCGTGCGATGATCAAAGGATTTTTAAACTATTTTGAAGAAAATAAGACTCTTTTTCGGATTAACGCAATGTTTCCATTTGCGGAGGGGGGCCAAAGCGTTCTCCAGAGACTTTCACGCGGTATTCCATACCTGAAATCGTTTTTTTCTGGGCTTCTGGGGGGATCATTCCATTAATAATATCAATCAAGGTAGCGGCCTTTGAAATTAAAGAATTTTTAGCTTTGATTTGAACCTCTAAAGAATAAGAACCCAATTGAACGGGGTTACGGGGATCTTGAGGTCGTAAACTCAGTTGAATACGCCCCTTGAGAGAGCCTTGAAGTTCATCCTTATCATCTCCAAATTCAAATTGCTCAATATTGAGTTGGTCGTTGGAAATTTTTCCGGCAGATAGAATTTGTTTAAAATTTACAGAGGGTAAGGGCAGTGGTCCCAAAGGGGTGGGTATAGATAAAGAAGAGAACTTTAATTGTTCAGCTTTTAAATTAAAAACACCATCTATAGGCTCTTGGAAGTTTAAATCAAAATCAAAAGAGGATTTAGAAGAAAGCAGACCGTCCATCTCTGCGGAAGAACCTGGAATCATTTTTTTTAGATCATTTAAACTTAACTGAGAGGCCTCTATTTCCAGGTTGAACCGGTCCTTAACTTTTTCTGAAGCCTTGGCCTGGGCCAATTTTAAATTTAAATCACCATTAAAAATTTTTTCAACGGAAACTCGACCCTGTGGAATTTTTTTATTAAACAGTCCTAAGGACACGAGCGATAAAAATGATGGGTATACAGAGATAGATTCGCTGGAGACTTCTGGAGCAACAAGGGTTTTTACGTTCACATCAGAAAGTTTTAATCCCAAAGGAATAAGGCTAAGATTCATGTCTTCAAATTGAAGTTGAACCTTGTTCTGTGTGGCTTTTGCAATTTCTGAGCCGACAAGATCCCCAATATCACCAAAAGGAAAAAGTAAATAAATCATGATCAAGAGGCTTAAAATAAATAAAAGAAAATACTTTTTGATCATCCTAAGAAATTTATAAAGGTATTCAAAAAATAGGTTCACTCGGATTCTCCTGGATCTGAAAAGGAGTTTGATCCTGATTGTGGGACGTTTAAAGTAAAGAGTTCAAAGTGGACATCGAGATATCGAGGATCTTCGCGATTGGTGTTCATTTTTAAATTATAAAGTTTTGATGAAGAATGAATGGTTTGCAGCAAATAACCAATATCAAGAACTTGTTTAAGATTTAATTTTACAAATTTTATAAAAAGTCGATCTTGTAAAAGGTGAGGAGGGATAAGTGATTTTTCCAAATCATTTGAAGAAGACGTTTCAAAAGTAGGCCCTTGAAGGGTTTTAATTAGATTTTGACCTTTTAATTGATTTTCAATATTTGATTTTAGAGCTTCTATATTCGGTGCTATAGAAAATTGAGAGGCAGAACTGGCTGTAGATTGAATATGATTTAAATTTCGAATGATTTGTCGTAAAGACTGAAATTCTTGAAGTAAATCTTGGCTACTGCTCATCTGGCTGAGAGGGATCAGAAATAGAACTAAAACTAAAATTCCAGTACCGAAAAATAGTGATATTTTTTGTAAAGAAGGTGGAAGCAACTGAAACCGTTCTTGAACCTTTTGAAAGGTTTCTGATTCTTCAACCTTATCAAAAAGGTTTTTTACGATAATCTGAAATTGATCTTTAAGGTCTTCAAAAATCATTTTTAAAATTTCCTCTGTTTCTTTTTAGTTTCTAATCCTCGGTCGACCATAAGTTCAAAAGCAAAAGGGATACGGTTGGGACGTGGACCTGACTGATATTGTGATGAAACGGAAGATACTTTTTGATCGATGGATTGTAAAGTCAGCATTTTTTTTATTTCAGCAATCGTTAAAGCCGAATTTGCAAAGCCTTCGATGTGAAGCATTTGATCATTTATATTCAATGATGAAATATGATAGGTTAAAGAATTGCTTTTACTTAAACCTGTGGAAAGTTTTTCTAATAGGTCTAATCCAGTATTCATTTTAGAGATATTTTTAAGTTCTTCAATTTGCTTTTCAGCAGATTTCTTTTCTCGAATATAGCGTTGAGCCTGTGTGGGCCCTGATTTTTTACCCAGCTCTGGAATATTTTTTGATATGGCTTTTAGGGTGGATTTCGAATTATTTACTAGATCCTCACTCATGGAGGTTCTAAGATTTGCAAATAAAAATAAAAGGACAAAGGTAGAAGCTAGGTAGGGGCTCACTTGTATTAGACTTTGGCGATACTCTTTAAAAATGACGTTTTGTTTTGCAAACTCACCTTTTCTAAAGTTGAGTGGAGGGTTTTTTGCTTTCTTTAAACCTTCAATCGCATATCCTAAAGCAATAGATTGAATCGTAAAATGAGTGCCAAGGTTTTCAAAGGAAATTCCCGTGGGGTGAATTAAGGGCTTGTAGCGATTGACAGGAATTTCTAACCATTGAGTTAAATAAGCTGTTAAATTTTTAAGCTGAGAAACTCCACCTGATAAATATATTTGTGTGATTTCACATTGAAGATCGCTTTGAAGCTCAAATAATGTTAACTTAACTTCGCGAATTAAATCTTTAAGACT
>DAIRER010000252.1:0-3931 GCA_036795495.1 Pseudobdellovibrionaceae bacterium
TGGATTAAGGTCTGTACTTAGACAGGACCCAGATGTCATTATGGTGGGAGAGATTAGAGATGAAGAAACTGCACAATTGGCTGTTCAAGCCTCCCTTACTGGTCACTTGGTGCTTTCGACTTTGCATACAAATGATGCGGCCAGTGCCTTTCCTCGATTGATTGATATTGGAGCGGAACCCTTTCTGATTGCCACTTCAATTTTAGCAGTGATCGCTCAACGACTTGTTCGTATATTATGCCCCCACTGCAAAGCGCCCTATGAGCCAAATACTGTAGAGATGGAAATTCTAGGAATTTCTAAAGAGGCCTTAGCTCATTCGAATATTTGTAAAGCGATGGGTTGTGAACATTGCAATCAAAAAGGTTATATTGGTCGAACTTTAATTCAAGAGCTTCTGATTGTGAATGATGAAATTCGAAGTCTTGTCATGCAACGAAAAGATGGAAATACTATAAAAAAAGTTGCTATTTCTTTAGGAATGAAAACCTTTCGAGATCACGGAATTCAAAAAGTACTTGCCGGAGTGACAACCATCGAAGAACTTTTAAGCAACACCCAATTGGACGTGTAAAATGGCTATCTTTGAATACAAAGGGATCAACTCGAGCGGAAAAAACATCAGTGGCAGTTTGGATTCAGAAAATATTCGAACGGCCCGCATGAAGCTAAAAAAAGATCAAATTTTTGTGACCAGTATTCGAGACAAAAAAAAAGAATCTAACCTTCGAAAAAGTGGTCCCAACGTAACAGCCAATGTCGGAGTCAAAGACCTTTCATTAATGACTCGCCAATTGGCCACACTGATCAAATCCAATATCCCCTTGGTGGATGCCCTTTCTGCTGTGGCCGAACAAGTCGAAAATGTGGTGCTCAGCCATGCCCTTTCAGATTGTCGAAACATGGTGAACGAGGGAAGCACCCTTCACAAGGCCCTGGCCAAATACCCAAATATTTTTACTAATATTTATATTACCATGTGCGAAGCCGGAGAGGCCTCGGGCAGTTTGGATGTAATCCTTTTGCGTTTAGCTGAATTTACTGAAGCTCAGGCCGATTTACGATCTAAAGTTTCTGGGGCTCTGATCTATCCCCTATTGATGTTACTCGTGACCGGGGCCTTGTTAAGTTTTATGTTTGTCTTTTTAGTGCCAAAAATTATGAGCATCTTTGATGCCAACCCACAATTGACTTTGCCTTGGTACACAGTTCTTTTGTTTGATATCAGTGGAGTTTTTGTCAACTATTGGTGGATGATTTTTCCCTCTTTTGGCCTTGTTGTCTTTTTATTTTTGTCTTGGAAGAAAAGCCCGACAGGGTCTAAACAATGGGATGCCATCTCTTTAAAAATTCCTCTTTTTGGAGCCGTTGTGCGCATGGTGGCGGTGTCTCGATTCACTCGCACTTTAGAAACGCTCCTCACGGGCGGCGTTCCCATGCTGACGGCCATGGCGATTGTTCGTAATGTGGTGGGAAACGAAGTGATTGCCTTGGCCATTGATGAAGCCCGAAGCAATATTTCCGAGGGAGAATCGATCTCGGGTCCCTTAAAAAAATCAGAACAGTTTCCACCCATTGTGATACATATGGTCAATATTGGAGAAAAAACCGGGGATCTAGAAAATATGCTTCAACAGGTCTCGAATGCCTATGAATTTCAAGTTAAAAATAAAATTGATACCTTAACGGGTTTAATGGCTCCTATCATTACCATTTTTATGGGGCTTAGCATCGGCGCCATCGTTCTAGCAATTATGATTCCAATGTTTGATATGATGGACTCTATAGGGTAGAGTCATTAGAAATTCACATATGGAGGTTTATCGATGAACTGTACTGATAATAAATTTTTAAAAACTCTACATACTACTTTTCGGAATCAAAAAGGCATGACCTTGATTGAAATCATGATCGTGCTTGGAATTCTTGTGGCCGTATTTTCTTTGCTTGTTCCTAAACTCACTGGACAATCTGAAAAAGCCCGCGTGAGAGAAACAAAAATTCACATGGGACAAATCATCAATGCCATTGCTATGTACAACAATGATTGCAGAAAAAACCCCACGAGCCTTGAGGGTCTTATCAAAGCGGATGCCAACTGTTCGAACTGGGGACCGGATCCCTATATAAAATTTAATCCTAAAGATCCTGAACTTAAAGATGCCTGGGGAAAGGCTTATGTTTACGAAGTGAATGGAAATAATTTTACAATCATCAGCTTAGGGAGTGATGGACAAGAAGGTGGAAGTGGAAATGCCGCTGACATCAACTCGGATGAGCTTTAGAAATCCAGATCCTAAACCAAAGGGTTTCACCCTTATTGAGGTGATGATCGTTCTTGGAATCCTCGTTGCTGTTATGAGCATCGGGGTTCCAAGGCTTTTTAAAAGTGACAACGATCTACGAGCTACGGTTCGAAAAATGATTTTTATCACCAAAGATATTCGCCTGAAAGCCAAGCTCACCAATTCCACTTACCGTCTTGTCATTCATCTTTCCGAAAAAGACAGTGAGTTTTGGGTTGAAAAAACTCAAGGCCCACTTAAACTTTCTGCACTCGACATTGAAAATGAAATAAAAAATATTGGTAATGATTCAGAAAAAAAACCAGATAAGGACGACCCTCCCTCGCTTTTTCAAATGGACACTCAAATCACTAAGAAAAAAATAGAACTCCCCAGCCTGATTCGTTTTTCTCTGCTTGAAACTTTACAGACCAAGGAGCCCATCACCGAGGGCTATGGATTTATTCATTTTTCACCCGAGGGTTTGATTGAACCTAGTGTTTTACAAGTATCTAAAGGGAAAGGTACGCCATGGACTGTTGTTTTTAATCCCATCACAGGTCAAGCGGATGTAATTGATCGAGCGATCACACTGAAAGATATTAAAAATGAATAAAGGATTTACTTTATTTGAAACTTTGGTGGCCTTAATGATTTTATCAACGGGTTTGATTTTACTGCAACAATCCTGGAGCACGTCCGTCATGAGACAAAGTAAAATGCAAATCCTTAATGAAATGAGTTCTTTACTTGAAAGAAAAATGCTGGATCTTGAAATTGAATATTCTGGAAAATCGCTAGACAGCATTCCTGAAGAAAAAGAAGAGGAGTTTGGATCAGAAAACCCAAATTACTCTTGGAAACTGGAAAGTAAAAAAATGGAATTCCCAGATATCGGTGCATTGATGACGGCTCAAAGCGGAGGAGCCGCTCAAGAAGTTCTTTCGATTATGAATCAATTTCGAGATCACCTCAGTAAAAGTGTCAAAGAAGTCAAAATGACAATTATTTACAAAGTCAGCAATAGCAAAACAGGGAAAAAAAATTTAGAAGCTAGTGCCACTCGCTATTTTATTGACTATGATAAAGAAGTTTCAGGATTACCCACAGGGGAGGCCCCTCAGTGAGTTTTACTTTAACTTCAAAAAAATTTGGATTTACGTTGCTTGAAGTGATGATCACTCTTGTGATTCTCTCGGCAATGATTCTTCTGATCTCTCGCAGTTTACAACAAACGATCACCTTTAAAAAAACACTTCAAATGCAGCTGGATGACACTTCAAGATTGCAAGATGTCATTCGCGTTTTAGAAAAAGACCTTCAGTTGGCCTTTCATTACACAGATTATTTTAAAACCATTGATGAGTTAATAAAGAAAAAAAATCAGGCGGCAGCTCAAAAAGCACAGACCCCCCAAAATCCACAGACGGCCCCTCCAACGACTCCAACACCTACAGAGCCTGAAGTTCCTGAAATTGTAGAGGCAAAACCTGTAGACGGAGAAACGCACTTTATTGGAGATGAAAAGACAATGTCTTTTGTTACCATGAACAATGCCTCTTTTTTTAGTTCAGAACCCCAGGCTGATTTTGTCACCGTAGGGTATTCTGTAAAAACCTGCCGTAGTCTCAATGAAGGAGCTGCGT
>DAIRER010000253.1:0-3926 GCA_036795495.1 Pseudobdellovibrionaceae bacterium
TCAACACACACTTGGTCACGCCTCGATAAACACCACGGGAAAGTATCTTCATGCCTCTCGGGATACTTCTAATGCTACTTTTCTAATGAAAAAGTAGCATTTTCTTATGCTGCCTCATTAAGGCGCTCAATACCTTCCAGAATGAAGACTCGAATAAGTACTTGATAGGGAATTCCTTGTTTTTTAGCTAGTTTCTTTAATTTTTGAATGGTTATTTCATCTAAGGCCACGCTGGTTGGTTTTTTTGGTGAATTTTTATATCTTTTCAGTGCTGCCAAAATTTTTTTTGAATCTAATTCAAACGGAGTCTCATATTCTTTCTGAGATTTTACGTAGGATTTCTTCATACTGATTCCTTTCTTTTGAATGAGCTGGACGAGCACTAATGACTCGCACTCGCCCATCTCTTAATGTAAAAGCAATTTGTAATAGCCGACCGTCAAGAGTTGGACCAACTAGACCGAGTCTTTGTTCATGAGCAACTGGACTAATTTGGAGTCCTAGTGGTAGAGCTTTTCCGGAGCGAAAAACAGCTTCAACTTCTTGAATCGTTATTTTATGTTTAATTTCATTTTTAGTATTATTTCCTTTATCCCACTCAAACTCAAAGTGAGATGTTTCAAGTATCCAAAATAACAACCATTCAACAAATTCCCATTTAGCCATAAGAATAACTACTCCATAATGAACACTATCCTAAAAATATATACATAGTGTTATAATAGTGTCAAATTATTTATTACCAATTTTTTTCATCTTGAATTCTAGGCTTTCTTATTACTAAGGGTGCCATATATTGTTTTCTGTCTTTAAATGTTTCTAAAATACGTTGAAATTCAATTTCAGACATCTGGGACCTTATGGGTGGGTTAATTTTTACGATGCCTGAATAGGAATTTGGGTATTTGCCAATAATGACCGCCTCTCCAACAGTGAGTTTTTTAAGTGAATTCGGATGAATTAAAAATTCTTCAACCTGTCTCAATGAGATATCCCCACTTCTAAATTCGACGCCTAATATGTTTTGTGCTCTCTCTGTGGTTTTATAGGCCGTCCTGGTTCCGGCCATTGAAGAAATGGCTTCTGATGAATCTGGAAGTTTTGTGAGAAATGCAATAGTGGTCGATGTTAATTGCATGAGTCGATTGGCCGTTTCTGGTGAAATAGTTTTTAAATCTGAAATTTCTTGATGAGCTAAAACAGTTCCCATACCAGAACTTCTCGCCCGATCTAGAAATGATATGAAATCATCTGAAGCCATATCTGAAAACTCATCAATTATTATATTAAACGCGCGTCGCTTATCGGCGGCAAGGGTTCCATCGATTTCAGCACTTGTAGCTTTTAGGTCTTGAAGTACCATTCGACCTAAGGATTTTGCAGATTCTGAGTACCTTCTTGAATCCAATAAGAAATAAATTATTTCTGTGTTTTTCACAGCTTCAAATATATCTATTTTATTTGAATCATCATTAGGGCAGAGCCTATAGCCAAAATCTGTCAATAAAATCCCCTCAAGCTGCGTCCTTAAGCCTTGTATATTTCTAAATGTTTCCCTGTCTCTAAGGTATTTATCAACTTCTTCTAGATGAGCTAGGATATCGACTCTATCTGGATTAATTTTTAGTTTTAACTCTGAAATATAGTCAGGATCTTTTAAAGACTTAAGTAGGGTGCTAAGATGGGGCGCTTCTGTTGTATTATCCCGAATCCAAACAATTGGAATTAATAGTTTTAAAAGAACTGACATGGATTCGTTCTTATAAAATTCCTCAGACCAAGTAAAGGCACTAATGATTCGATCTCTGAGTTGATTTGCATTACCTCTACCGAGAATATTATAATAACTTGAAAATTCAGGGTTTGCACAGGAGAAAAACTTTAGTTTTTCTATCCGTCCACTTTCAAAAGCTAATTCTACAACTTGTTTTATTGTGTCTATGTCAGCTTTTAAATCCACAAACAAGAGCCCACGTGATTTTTTAATCAGATCTGTGATCAAATGATTTAAAAAAACACTCTTTCCAAAACCGCTGGCTCCTAAGATATGAACATGATGGCGAAGTTGCTCATAGGTTATATTGAATTCATTGTTAAATAATTTATTTTTAAATTTTCCGAGATTAATATAATTTTCAAATTTATTTCTTTTAGTTAATTTAATCCTCATTAAGGGTTTAATGTCTTTTTTAATTTTCACCATAGAAAAAAGTAAAGCCAGAGGCCAGACTGTCCAAAGATAGTACCTTAAGGCTATTCCAGTTATATTTTTAAAAATGGGTTTACCCGGAATTATGGAATCAATAAAATTAATGAATTTTGAAATTAAAATTGAAATGGAATTATCAAAAAAGATAAATAATAACCCTCTGAATTTTTCTAATATATACACTGATGGAATACTTATGAATAATCCATATATAAGCATCGCATATCCAAGCATTAGAAATTCCTTCTTTTTAATACTATAACCATTTTCTTTAAAACTGAGTGTTAAAAAAACCTCAGCCATTATAAAGCTTAAAATAATGACGGGCATAAGAATTAATAGTGAAATTAAAATAAATCCAGCGACCACAAAAACAAGACCAACTTTTGCCACTCCATCAAAATCCGCTAAATTTCCATTTTCTGATTTCATGACTTCTCCCCTAAGGAATCATAAGTTTCCACTTTAAATATATCGGAATGAATTTTAGTCATATCCGTTAATAACTTATGAACTTCCATTGATTTTGTAATATAGAGAACGCGTTTGAATTTTAGTGTGTCATCAAAATGAGATCTAACAAGTTCGACATATTTATCAATTTTATCCTGATATCTGTGTTTAGCTTTTCTAGAGATTTCCATTTCAAACGCTGTCAATTCACCTAGTCTATTCGTAAATAAGGCATCCGGAATATATTTTGCCGGAAGTTTTTCAAATGCATTAAATAGACTTTGAATTTGAAACTCAGGGACCCAATCTTTAGCACGACTTGCCTTTTCGAGGGAAATACGACAATTCGTAACATGGGAGTCATGGTCAAAGTTTTGTATTTTTGTTTCCGGACTTTTATTTACTAAAACTGTAAAACCGCGTCCCTCAATTATTTTTAAAGCTAGTTTTGTTGTTGAGTAAATGAATTTTAAATCTCCCTTTGGTGCTCTATCAGTTTTAAGAAGTTTTAAGTCTACAAGTTTAGAAAGGCGTCTTTTAATATAAAAGTCTGATGACCTTTCTAGTCCGTCTCGTCTTTTTCGAAAGCAAGACATCATTATTTGATGGCTCGTGGCAAAACGCATTTGAAAAATAAAATATAAAACATTTATGTCTCTATTAGTTAAAACAATTCTTTCATTATTTTTTGATTGTTTCATAAAATGACTCCGTGGTTTCTAATTGAGTGATCGCCTCCATTGGAAAGGGAGGTAAGGGTGGGATTGAGGCCCCTTCTTTCAGTTTGGGAGAGAAGGGGTGGGGGATGAGTTGCCCTAAAAAAAATATTAATATATTTAAGTAAAAATAATTTCTATTAGAGATGTTCATTGATTTCAAAGAGCCGCTTTGGTGACTAAAAAAGTGCTGACCCCTTTCTCTCGTAGGGAGGGAGGGGTCAGCACTTTTTTTGGCTCCGAAGCGGCGGGCGATGTTTAGTATGTTCAAGTACTTAGCCGTTTCAGAATAGCAACGAACATAGCAAAACAGTTTTGCTATCAATTTTGCTATTGTCTTTGCTATGTTCGTTTTTAATATCATATACTCAAATCTCTATTTTTTGATTCAGAAGGTTCTAATAATTGTTTTCTGGATTTTACAAAATCCAGAAACTCTTTCTGAAGCTTTGGATCCTGCAGGACCTGGTCTACGAAATAGGAATCTGGTGTGTGCTTTTCTGTTTGTGCAATCCAGAATTCCTGACTGGTTGCTAAAATGGCCTCAG
>DAIRER010000254.1:0-3920 GCA_036795495.1 Pseudobdellovibrionaceae bacterium
GACTTGAAATTTCACGCAAATGTTGTGTCTCAAAATTATACCAATCGGCCGTCATTCCATCTTTTGAAGTCACAGCGCGAAGGGCCAATACCTGATCGTAGGTACGAGAGTCTCCTTGCACACCCACGGTATGAATCGGTAAAAGCACACAAAAAGCCTGCCAAATTTCGGAGTAAAGATTTTTTTCTTTTAGATAATCAATATAGATCCGATCACACTGACTTAAAATTTCAAGCCGTTCGGCGGTCACCTCTCCAATCAATCGAATGGCAAGCCCTGGCCCAGGAAAAGGATGACGATTTAAAATCTTTTCCGGAAGCCCCAATTCTTTTCCAATCGCACGCACTTCATCTTTAAACAATTCGCGCACAGGCTCTAGTAATTTTAAATTCATTTTTTCAGGCAAGCCTCCCACATTGTGATGGGATTTAATGGTCACGCTGCCCCCGATAGAAGAAACACTTTCAATGACATCTGGATACAGTGTTCCTTGAGCTAAATACCGAACGGACTTGAGATCACGAATGGATTCCTCAAAAACTTCTATAAAAAGTCCACCAATCGTTTTTCGTTTTAACTCGGGATCTTTTATGTTTTTTAAAGCCGTTAAAAACTTTTGTGAAGCATCAACGCCTTGAACATTCAGTCCTAAGGACTCATAATCACTGAGCACTTGGTTGTATTCATTCCATCGCAAAAGTCCATTGTTCACAAACACACAGTGCACTCGCTCGGGCCCAAAGATTTGAGTCAATAACACCGCGACCACAGAAGAATCCACACCTCCGCTGAGGCCACAAACGATATGATCTTGAGTTCCGACTCTATTCTGCGATTCTTTTTTTAGATGAGTTAAAATATGGGGCGCATCCCATCCCTTTTCAGCATGACACATTTTTTCAGCGAAATATTTCAAAACCTCATCGCCCTTTTCGGTATGAAATACCTCGGGGTGAAACTGCAAGGTGAGTATTGGAAGTTTAGTTGAAACCATCGCGGCGGGATGTCCCCCTTCAGACATGGCAATCACAGAAAATCCTGGGGGTGGGTTTTGAATCACATCCCCATGACTCATCCAAACTTTTTGTGGGTTGGGAATTTTCATATCCTGACTTTTATTTTCGCCAAGCCAATCTTTACTCCACTGAATGGGCATCAGTCCATATTCCCGATGCTGGGCCTTATGAACGGTGCCTCCATACTGCTGACACACCAACTGCATTCCGTAACAAATCCCCAGAATTGGAGCTAACGCCGCGAGCTCTTGAATCGAGCGTTGAGGGGCCCCCTCCTCATAAACAGAATTTGGACCACCACTCAAAACAAGTCCCCAGGGTTTTCTTTTTTGAATTTCTTCTAAAGAGACTTTATACGATAAAATTTCTGAATAAAACCCGAGTTCACGATAACGTCGAGCAATGATTTGCGTGTACTGTGAACCAAAATCAAGAATGACAATCCCCCGCTGCATTTTTTCTCCAACCTTTGCTTTTTTGTTCAAACTCATCAATGAATCAATAACCTAATGAGTCTAAATCCTAAATATTATTCTAACCGATAATTTGGGGCTTCTTTTGTAATGCTCACATCATGAACATGAGATTCTCTGAGTCCTTGAGATGTGATCTGTACAAATTTGGCTTTTTTCTGGAGCTCTTGAATATTTTGAGCGCCCATATATCCCATTCCCGAACGTAAGCCCCCCAAAAGCTGGTGCACAATTCCCGAAGCGCTGCCCTTATAAGCAACTTTTCCCTCGATACCTTCAGGAACCAACTTATCTAAATCTTCGACATCATGTTGTCCGTAGCGATCCTTAGAACCCTTACTCATGGCACCAAGACTTCCCATCCCACGATAAACTTTATAGGTGCGTCCTTGATATAAAATCGTTTCGCCCGGAGCTTCTTCAGATCCAGCCAATAAATTTCCGATCATCACAGAGTCCGCGCCCATAGCTAATACTTTGGTTACATCTCCAGAGTATTTAATTCCCCCATCCGCAATAATCGTTTTTTTAAATTGTCGGGCCACACTCGCCGCCGATCGAACGGCTGAAATTTGTGGAACACCTACTCCTGCCACAATGCGAGTTGTGCAAATACTCCCAGGGCCAACTCCCACTTTAACCACATCGGCACCGGCCTCAAAAAGGGCTTGAGCCCCTTCTGCTGTGACAATATTTCCGGCAACAATGACCACATCTTTAAATTTTTGATGAAATTCACGAACCATTTCAATGACATTTTTAGAGTGTCCATGAGCTGTGTCTATACACAATACATCGACTTTTCTTTCGACTAAGGCCTCGGCGCGCTGTCGGGCCTCAGTTCCCACACCTATAGCGGCTCCCACAAACAAACGACCATGACTGTCCTTTGTAGCGCCAGGATAGGCCTGTGCTTTTTCAATATCTTTAATTGTAATCAATCCTTTTAAAGTCCCTTGAGCGTCTACAACGGGAAGTTTTTCAATTCGATGTTTCTGTAAAATCTTTTTAGCCTGTTCCAAGGTCGTTCCCTCTTGAGCCGTCACAAGATTTTCTTTAGTCATTAAATTTCGAATCGGCTGATTAAAATTTTCTTCAAAACGCAGATCTCGATTGGTCAAAATGCCTACAAGCTTTTTTCCGATTGTAATAGGGACCCCACTGATCGAATATTTTCCCATAAGTTCCATGGCCTCAGAGACCAGATGATCTGGCCCCAAAGTGATCGGATCTAAAATCATTCCACTTTCGTATTTTTTGACTTTTTCAACTTCTAGAGCTTGCCGTTCAATGGACATGTTTTTATGGATAATCCCCAGTCCACCCATTTGGGCCATAATGCGTGCAATGCGATTTTCTGTAACTGTATCCATAGCCGCAGAAATAATGGGTGCATTTAAATATCGATCTCGTGCAAAAAAACTTTTTATTGAAACCTCGGACGGCACCAACTCTGAATATTGAGGTACCAAAGAAATATCATCAAAGGTAAGTGCCATTAAATCCATTGAAAGTCCTTTCGTGTTTTATTCTTTTTCATACCAGGTTTTGTAGAGTAGATAATTGTCCGCTGAATGGTCTAAGAGATCAACCTCTTCAGAGGATAATTCTCGAACTCTTTTCGCAGGGCGACCTAAAATTAAAGACCTTGGTGGAAATTTTGAATTTTCAGTCACTAAAGAGCCGGCGCCAACAATGGATTCTTCTCCAACTTCAGCTTGATCCATGACAATGGACCCCATTCCAACCAAGGATTTTTTTCCGATCCGGCAACCATGTAAAACCACACTGTGTCCCACCGTCACTCGATCTTGAATTTCACAGGCGGCTTTCCCATAAGTCCCATGCAGAACACTATTGTCTTGAATATTGACTTCCTGTCCGATTTTTATAGGCATCACATCGCCCCTTAAGACAGCTCCGTACCAAATACTACAACGATCCCCCACCTCGACATCACCAATCAAAACAGCATTTTCCGCTACAAAACATTTTTTTCCAAGAGTGGGTGTTTTGCCTCGAACTGATTTTTGTATCATAGGAGACCTCCAAATTTGAATTTGAACCTACATAAAATGCGAGCCTACATCAAATAGGTATCTCTTTTTTGAGTGATCAACTCACGCATTGGTAAAGAGTTTGCGGACTGATCAATTTCAGCAGAGAGAACCTTGCTTTTTTCGATATAACTGCGACTCGCATAAATAGGAACATTTAAATACAAACATAAACTCATGGCCTCATCCGCTCTTAATTTTAAAGAGCTTATCTCTTGAGGAGCCTTCATCTCAATGCGGACATACTGATGTTGCCCCTTTATTTCGACAAACACGCAGCGCTCGATTGTGATTCTTAATTGCTCAAGCAACATAAATGTAAATCGATGGGGACTTGCCGGAATCACAGATTTATTTGACTGTGACAACGTAAC
>DAIRER010000255.1:0-3913 GCA_036795495.1 Pseudobdellovibrionaceae bacterium
TTCCACAAATAATCCAAATAACTCTGATCAGAGTTATTTGGATTATTTGTGGAATCTATTGGACTTTGTGATCCAGAATTTTCGTAGTTTTGAAAATCACTATCAAATTCAGATGAGCGGTTTTGAAAAAGTATAACTAATAGGGTAAAGAGTATAAAATATTTCAAAAGTTAGGCCCCCCTTATATAAGGGATATTATATACATGAATAAAATATAAATCAGCAAAAATGGGGTTATATATACATTTTGATTCAAAATGAGATTAAATAAAATTTACATGCAAAACGGATGTAGAAGGTCCATTTTCTTCAACTAACAGAAAACTAAGTCGATTCAGTAAGTAACTGTATTCAAATATAAATTTTTATAATTTCAGAAAAACAAAATCTCATTTATTCTTTTGAATGAGGTTTTGTGATGAGAGCACTCGAAGGACTCCAATGGGGCCCGCAAAGGGAAGACCTGTTTCAAATGTATTCCAAAAATGAGGCTTTTTGGATGAGAATATTTCAAGTTCAGAATGGATAAGTCCTAGGCTCGTTGTTGAACAATTGTTAGAAAATAACTGATATAAATTTTCAAAATCCTTGGTTTCACTTTCTAAAATACTTTGTAAAAGAATTTTAGAAACCTGTTCGGTAGAAATGTTTAAAGGATGAAAACGCACCTTGTGATTTTTTTGTTGTGTCCACTGTGACATTTCTTCTCCAGTTAAGAGTCGATGAACTAAAATATAATTTCCCAAATAACTTTCTATTAAGCTGTATTTTTGATTTTTTGCGGGGATTCCTTCTGGTGAAAGAATCAATGACCTTGTTTTTAAAATAGGTTTTGCTTGATCCACTTGATCTTTTAACGTTAACTCCGAGGAACTTTCTTTTAAGATAAACTTTAAAAACACATGATTGACACCTGGTAAAAATTCTTCAAAGCCGATTTCAAGTTTGTCAAATTGATCAATCGGAATGACTCCTTGAAAATAGCTCTGATTGTAAAAAATATTTCCAATACGGATTTTTTTAAGTTTTGAAGATTTATTAATTTTTTCAGATAAAATTTTTACGGGTCTATATTTACAAGAATCAATACATTGGCCTTTGAATTTTCCAAAATTAAAACTCTTTGGTGCCTCTAAGGGGTCTAATTTCTTAGCATTGCATTTGCAAGAATTGTTTATAATTGATAAAGGGGCCGCAAGAGCGGGACTTAATAAAAAGTGAAAATAAAAAAATATTAAACCCATTAAAAATTTTATTTTAATATTCATAGATCCTCTAATTTATAAAATGCATTTGTATATCCCATTTTGTGAAGTTCAAGGCATAGTTTTTTTCCCTGTTTTGAGTTTTCACAATAAATCACAATTGGATGTTGAACATTCAGATTCATTTTTAAAATCTCAGTGGGTGACCAATTAAGATCTCTTTTTTGAAGGACGTTTTCAAAATGTGTTTTTTCTAGATGGTTCAAGCTGTCTGTGGTGATTTTTCCAGAGAGGTGCAATAGTAAAAAAGGGATTCGATTTGAAAGAAGATTCATAAATTGAAATTGATTAATAGCATAGATATCATGTTGGTTTGGCTGTTTTTTTCCTGAATTGGGAATAAATTTATAGTTAGTTAAAACTAAACTTAAACCTATAAGTCCCATAAAACTTGAAACTAAGAAAGGGGTATTGGATGCATATTTTTGAAATAAAAAACCACCTAAAACTGGACCTAAAATTCTGCCCAAGGACGCAAAACTTTGAGTTACACCTAATACAAAACCCTGTTCCTCTTGAGCAGAAAGTAAACTAATGCTTCCTAAAAGCGAGGGATTTGTCAGTCCGTTTCCAATCGCAAAAAGAGTCATGCTGAATCCTAATATTTCAATATTCGGAGATAAACCAATTCCTGCAAGGCCTGAAATAAACAATACCATCCCCAAAGGAACAACAATTTTTTCTCCCCACAAAGGAATTAAACGGCGAACTAAAAATCCCTGAGTGAAAATCATGACCAACCCAATATAGGCAAAACCGTAGCTCACTTCTTGTATTCCCCAATGGAATTTTTCATCAACGTGCAAAACTAATGTAGACTCCATTGCGGACATGGCAATCGAAAGCAGTCCAAAAGCTAAAATCAAAGGCCCAATATGTTTTTTTTGAGAATATTGCCATAGAGTTTGAAATCTTTTTTTCTTTTCTTGTTTGTGATCTGTTGTATTGTTGGAATTCTTTTTTAAGGACTCTTCTAGAAAAAAATAAGCGAATAGAAAAGTTCCAAGACAAAGTGCCGAGACCCACAATAGAGTGAAGGTGGTATCAAAGTGTGGGGCCTCTGAAATGAATTTTCCCCAAACAGAAAGTTGACCACCCAGAGCTGGGCCGACAACAAAACCTAAGCCAAAAGCCAAGCCAATCAAGGCCATTCCTTTTGATCGTTCTTCTTTTGGAGTTATATCAGAGATGTAGGCCGAGGCTGTAGAAATACTGGCTGCAAAAAAACCAGCAAGGGCTCGCGCGAGCATAAGAATCTCCCAGCTGCGAGCGTAGGCAAATAAAATATAGGCGAGTCCTTCTCCAAGAAGGCAATAGATGAGAATAGGGCGACGGCCTATTTTATCACTGAGCTTGCCCCAAAAGGGGGCGAAAAAAAACTGCATAAATGAATACACGGACATTAAAAGTCCAGTTTGAAGGGCTGAAGCTCCAAAACTTTTACTTAAGATGGGTAGAATGGGAATGATAATTCCAAAGCCCAGAAGATAAAGAAAAACTGTAAAAAAGACGAGACTCATATTTTTATTCATTTTGTTCATAATGAAGTAGAGAACAGCATATTTTAGGCAGAGAGACAACTTGAGTTCTTAATGACCTGAAGCGATGGGCTTGACATCCCACGCGCAATTCGGTGCACTATAGGTAAATGAAAAATTATGTTAATATCTCAAAATGGTTGTTGTTTATTTCTTTGATAAAATTATCTCCTTCTGCAGGGGCTATAGACAGTTACAAAGAGTTTAAAGAAGGCCTGCTTGAATTGCAGTACCGTGGCCAATATATTTCAACAGATTCAAATTTTAACACCCAGGGATCTATTGTTTCATTAGGTTCTGGAAAGTATTTTAAAATCATTGATTCTGAAGTTGCCGCGCGATTGGGTTTTGCAGAACAATGGTCTGCAGAGATGGGGTTTCACATTCCGTCGGTTGAATCCAATGATGGAGTCGCAAAAAGATCAAATTCGACATTGTCAGAAATGTCCGTAGGACTTGAGACAATAGTTTTAACAAAGTACGTAGATTTTATTCCCGAATTTCAAGCGGTTTTTCCTTTAGAGCCCTTTTCTTTATCGCAAACCACGGCGGTTAACGGTGAAGGTGTTATGCAACTTAAATTACTTTTAAATATGCAAAAAAATATGGGTACATGGAGTCCCTATGGATATTTTGGATTTCAGCATCGTGCCGAAGGGCGTGGCGGTCTTTTGCCATGGCTTTTAGGAGTTAACTTTGGAAAAGAAAATATTTTTGGCGCTGAAATTTTTGGATATCAAATCATTTTAGAGGATAAGGATGCTCCTGATAAAACAGCTCGGTTAAATTTAGTATCAAATGTGAATGCCGGAAGTTATTATTATACCTCCGTAAATCCAATACTTGTTGATTCCAAGGCCTATTACCGAGCTCATATGAGTGATTTTTGGATGTTTCAGTTTGAAATGGGAATAACTCCATTGGGATGGGATGCGGCTTATAGTTATCATGTGGGTGGGTTTATAAGGTTTAATATTGATCTGTGGGAGGGCAGTCCCATTGCAAAAACTCGAATTAAACGAAGAATTAAGTTGAATAAAGATGACTTTATTAATTCTGAAGATAAAGAAAACGTTAAAGAGTTTCAAGAAGACACAAAGGATGGAGTGG
>DAIRER010000256.1:0-3907 GCA_036795495.1 Pseudobdellovibrionaceae bacterium
CATCTACGATTCCAAAATCGGTCGAGTCACTCAAGGTTATGGAATCTTACAACCTCGAATTACACCGACATTGCCATCGACTCAAAATAGAAGCCTTTTTCAAGATCTTTCAACAGGTGATGCAGGGATTGATCCTTATGCTTCTGCTGTTTCAGATGTCTATCAGGATCTTTTTTTTGAGGGTTCTTTTACAGGTAAAGGCATTTATGATTTAAAAACTTATGAAATGGCTTTAAGTGGGCGCATTCCTGAAAATTCAATATTAAGCCACGATCTTTTTGAAGGGAATTACTTACGTTGTGGATTTTTGAGTGATGTAGAGTTTTTTGAAGATTTTCCAAGTCATACCGAGATCGCAATAAATCGATCTCATCGTTGGATCCGAGGGGATTGGCAATTGTTATCTTGGATTTTAGGTCGTGGTGGAAATACGATTTCAATACTCGGAAGATGGAAAATGATCGACAATTTACGCCGTTCTCTTGTCGCCCCAGCTTCTTTTTTATTAATTTTGATCGTGTTAAGTCTTGCTGATTCTAATTTAATTTCATGGATTATTTTAGCTTTTATTGGCATTTCATCATCTTCTTTAATGAATTGTTATATTGAAATTTTAAGATTTTTTAAAACAAAATCGGTTCAACAAAGCCTTTCCTCTTTATTTCGGGATTTTAAACTCGGAGTTTATCGATTTTTACTGCAATTGACTTTACTTCCTCATATTGCAATTTTAAATTTGGATGCTATTTTTAGAACACTGTTTCGACTTTTTGTGAGTCATAAAAATTTGCTTGAATGGACAACGGCTGCACAGCTTCAGAAATCAGTTGATTTTTCAAAAATATATTTTCTAACAACTTATTTGCGAGATTTATTTTTTGTTTTAATCAGTCTCATTGTTGTCGGAAAGTATAACAACCATCTCTTTGCAGAGCTCAATGAGTTGAGCTGGATAAGTTGGATTTTGTTTTTACTTTGGATCGCATCTCCATGGATCGCAATGCTGGCTAGTCTCCCCCAAAAACCAAAGCTTATTATGCCACTTCAAGAAGAGGATATTGCTCTGTTGAACCGTTCGGCTCGAAAAATTTGGTATTTTTTTTCAACTTTTGTAACAAAAGAAGATCATTTTCTTCCACCTGATAATTTTCAAGAAAGTCCAAGTGCTGTTGTCGCACATCGCAGCTCCCCAACTAATTTTGGATTGTACTTGCTTTCGATTCTTTCTGCTCGTGATTTTGGATGGATTGGAACTTTTGAAACTATAGAGCGTCTGGAAAAATCTTTGCAAAGTATGGAAAAATTACCTCGCCATAATGGTCATTTTTTTAATTGGTATGAAACTCGTGAATTTCTTGCGTTGGAACCAAAATATATTTCTTCCGTCGACAACGGAAACTTAGCAGGACATTTATTGGCGACAGCACAGGGCTGTATTGAGATATTAAAAAAGCCGTTACCAATTTTTAATTTTTCTAAGGGTGCCTTGCAAACCTTATTGATCTTTGAAGAGGCACTAGAGTTAGTTCCTTCCAATGATAACATAAAGATTCATGTTCTGGATTTAAGAAAAAATTTATTAAAGTTTAATTCAACATCAACCTCTAAAAAACTGATCAGAGCGCGAATTGAACGTCAAGCGGATGAAATTCATAAGGCGATGTTCAAAAAAAATGAAAATCATCACTCTTTTGAAACAGCAGAGGCTCTAGTTTGGGCTAAAAATTTACAACATGATATTTTGAGTTCAGCTCTAGATTATAATAAAATATTTTCATGGATGGATCTGCACGCACCTCTAGAGACACTCTCATTTAAATACACTCAAGAATGGCATCAGATTTATCACCGTCTTAGTTTAGACGTACCATTATCGAAAATGGGAGATCACCTAATAGCTATTCATTCTGATGTCCAGAGCGCTCGCCTTAGTTGGCCTAAAGAAGATCTTGAGCTGATCAAAGATCTTGAAAATTTTGAAGTTCAGATTCAAAAAGCACGACAAGACTCGGAGTTTTTAATACAAAGAACTCATGATGTGATCGATCTTTGTCATCGTTTATTCCATGAAATGGATTTTAATCTATTATATGATTCTTCAAAAAGTCTTTTTTCTATTGGGTATCGTGTATCCGATCAACAGATTGATAATTCTTTCTATGATCTCATGGCCTCAGAAGCACGTTTAACAAGTTTTATAGCCATTGCAAAAGGGGATGTTCCAGCTCTGCATTGGTTTAAACTCGGTCGTGGAATGACTTCAGTTAATAATGGTAATATTTTGGTTTCATGGTCGGGTTCTATGTTTGAATATCTTATGCCTTCTTTGGTTATGCAATTTCCAGAAGGAAGTATTATCGATCAGACTTGTCAGCTTTCAGTGGATCGACATATCGAATATGGAAAAGAGCAAGAAATTCCGTGGGGTATTTCGGAGTCGGCTTATAATAAACGGGACATTCACCTGACGTTTCAGTATTCCAGTTTTGGTGTTCCAGACCTTGGATTAAAAAGGGGCTTAGGGAGCGATTTAGTGGTTGCTCCTTATGCTTCATTTTTGGCTTCGATGTATGATGCTTTTTCCGCTGTGAAAAATTTAAGGTCATTGCTAAAGTTAGGCGCCGAAGGATCTTTTGGTTTTTATGAATCTATTGACTTCACAAAATCTCGTTTGCCCGAGGGTATGAGTCATTATGTGGTAAAAACATATATGGCTCATCATCAGGGAATGTCCTTGGTCGCTATTAATAACGTTCTACATAATGGTTTAATGCAACGTCGGTTTCACGCCCATCCCTTGGTCAATGCTGCGGAGTTATTACTTCAAGAGCGTATGCCAAGAGACATTCGTATTAAAAAGTCGAACGAAAAGACATTTTATTTCAGTCAAATTAAAGAGGAGGTCGAAACCGTTTCAAGGCAATATAATACTGTCAATCGATTGGTCCCTCATACTGTTTTATTATCAAATGGAAATTATTCGTTAATGCTCAGCTCAACAGGATCAGGTTATAGTAAATATCAAGATCTGGCGATCAGTCGCTGGCGTGAAGATGTCACTAGGGATAACTGGGGAACATTTTTTTATTTAAAAGATATTGAATCAAATAAGATCGGTTCAGCCACTTATCAGCCAACGTGCTTGGAGGTTCAAGAGTATCAAGTTACTTTTTTTGAAGACCGAGCACGATTTCGACGCTTAGAGGATCACATTCACTCCGCCTTGGAAGTTTTTTTATCCCCCGAGCATACGGCTGAAATTCGACAGCTGACATTAATGAATTCAGATGATCGAGAAAGAGAAATTGAAATAACTAGTTATTTTGAAGTTGTTTTAAATACCGAAGCAGCAGATGTTGCACATCCTGCATTTTCTAACCTTTTTGTTCAAACAGAATTTATTGCAGAACTCAATGCCTTGGTGGCGACCCGACGCGCTCGATCCTCAAAAGAACAACCTTTGTGGGTAGCCCATATGGTGACCTTAGATCGTTATTCGACCGGAGAAATTCAATATGAGACGAGTCGTTTGCAGTTTATTGGTCGTGGTCGTGATCTTAGAAAACCGATGGCTCTTTTTGAACGCGCTAGGCTTACTAATTCTGTAGGATCTGTTTTGGATCCTATAATGAGTCTTCGAACCCGTGTTATTTTACCCGCTGGTGCAACATCACAGATTCGATTTACAACTCTTGTTGCCGAGACCCGAGAAGCACTTGTGATCCAAATTGAAAACTTTCAAGATCAAAATATTTATGAACGAATTACAAGTTTAGTGTGGACTCAATCTCAGGTGAATTTACATTACTTAAACATGGAGCCTGATGAGGCTCACTTGTTTCAACGACTCGCCACACGTTTATTGTATATGGACTCCTCTTTGCGCTCCTCCCCTGAAATTATAAAA
>DAIRER010000257.1:0-3864 GCA_036795495.1 Pseudobdellovibrionaceae bacterium
CCTTTAGCTTTCGTGAGCTTGATCCTGTAAGAATAAACTCAATTTTTTTATTTTTTTCAATTTCAAGTTGAACTATATCCAATAATTTTGGAAATTTTTGAACTTCATCAATAACAACTCTTTCATATTTTTTAGATGCAAGTTCGTAAGAAAGCTGATCTGGATGTCGACCGTATTTGTCCTCATCCTGTTCCGTCAAAAGGTCAATCCAAAGGGTCGCATGAGAGTTAAAAAGCTCATGAAGCAGCGTTGTTTTACCTGTTTGACGGGCGCCAAATAGAAATAAACTATTGTTATTACTAAGTTTTTGTAATCTTTGAAACATACTCCGTAATTGTCCGCCAATTTCGGAGTCATGTCAACGTAGCATTTAGTTTGGGGTATTTACAAAGCTGATTCTAGCAAAATATAATTTATTGGAAGTCCTTGTTGGATAAAAATCCGTTCAAAAGCCGTAATGAGCTGATTCGGTTCCTTCTTTTCTTTATGATAATCGTAGGACTGAAATAAGATTTTATATGAGGACTTTTTAATTTCATCTAAAGACCAATCAAAAGACTCTCTAGAATCTGTTTTAAATTCTAACTTTGAGCCAGGTCGCTGAAGCCGCGAAAGTAAAGATAGAACTTCTTGGCTGACCAGTCTATTTTTGGGCTTTCTGGGGCTCACCCAGGGATCGGGAAAATGAATAAAAACATCATTCAATTCTCCCTCGGCAAAAAGCTCTTCAATATTAAAAGCATGATATCGCACCATGGAAGCATTGACACCGCCCTGGCGAACCACCCGGCGCATGCTTTGAACCAGAGGTTTATACTTTAATTCAATACCAACAATTAAACGATCTGGGTGATTTAAAGATCGAGAAGCAAAGTGAAGTCCATTTCCAGTTCCTATTTCTAAATCCATAGGAATATCTAAATTCTTTTTAAAAACTAAATTTCGCCACTGCCCTTTATTTAAAGGTGCCCGCTGCTCATCAAAGGCACAGTAGGACAACTCGTTATTCAGGGCTAAGGTGTATTCGTTTTGATGAGGGAGCGTAAGTGTATTACAAATTTCACGGCGTTTAATCATATCGAGGTCCCTCTATGGCTTCTGAAACAACAAAGGGGTGCTTTTGCAAAAATGCTTTTTGGCGAATTTCGCATTTCTCAACATTGCACATTTCACAATATTTGCGCTTGCAAGGATCTAAATGAAAAGCAATTTCACCTTCAAATTTATAATCTTTTACAACCTCTCGCTCATACTCATGAACCCAATGATGTACTTTTGAAATATCCCAATTTTCAGGAACGACCAAGTGAGCATCTACATGATGAAATCGGCCCGATCGAATGGTTCTAAGATGATGAATGTCAATAATGCCTTCTCGACGATTTTTATTTAAGGATTGCACTAACTCATCTAAAATTGTTTCGTCGGCCCCGTCAATTAATGCATTTAAAGATCGACGTAGAATTCGATAACCTGCAATTCCTAATTGTAATCCAATAACAATAGCAATCAAGGCATCTATCCACAAAACTCGAGTGATCATGACAAGTAGCAATCCAATTATCACTCCGGCGGTAGTCCATACGTCAGATAAAATATGAATGGCACTCACCTGTAAGGCTTCGGAGTTTTCTTTTTTTCCCACACGCTTTAGATAAAGTCCAAGAACCAAGTTTACTAAGGCGGCGACCAACATTATATAAAGACCCTCATCCAAACGATTCAATGGACGCAAATGAATTAACGCCATCGAACCCTCAAGAATGATCGTCAAAGAAGCAAAAAATACAAGCCCCCCTTCGACCGCCGCTGAAAAGTACTCCGCCTTGCCATGACCATAGGGATGCTCACGATCTGCAGGCTGTTCAACATAACGAATCACAATAAGAGCAACGATAGAGGCGACAACATTTACAATAGACTCTAAAGCATCAGATAACACCGCAGCCGATTGAGTGATTGAATAACCATAAACCTTAATAATAAAAACGAGCAGACTGACTCCAGCCGATATCCAAGCGGCTTTCTGTCGACTCCTATCAAAATGAATATTTTGCACTTCAGACATGGCTTTTTTTGAGCCAAAGCAGACCACCTGTCAACTTAATTGTTGCTGACTTTTTTCTTAGGAAAAGGAGGTGGCTTTTGTTTTGTCACGAATTGATTTTTTTCTTCTTTTAAATCTTGAATATTAATAATTGGAATTACATTTGAAGGATTCGTTTGAATTTCAGCCTCTTGATTTGAAAAATTTTGATTTTTTGATTTTAGATTAAATAACGTTACCTGATTACGTCCACCACGCTTTGAGGCATACAAAGCATGATCGGCCTTTCGAATAAACTCCTTGGCAGAAATCTCTTCGCCCAAATCACTCACGGCAAGACCGATAGAAACAGTGAGTTTGATTTTATCCTCACCACTTTGAAAAAGACGATCCGAAATTGATTTCCTCATACGTTCACATAAAGCCAGGGCTCCTTTTTCTTCTGTTTCTGTCAGTATAATTAAAAACTCATCACCACCGTAGCGTGCGGGAATATCAATGTTTCTGACATGCTCTTTAATGATTTTGCCCACTTCACTAAGAACATAACTACCAAAAAGATGATCATGCCCATCGTTAACACTTTTGAAGTGATCCATATCTAACATCACTACAGAAATTGAACGTTTAAAACGACGAGAGCGCATCAGTTCGTATTCTAATTTATTATAGACAGATCTCATATTAAAAAGACCTGTTAGATCATCAATGTCTACAAGATCTTTTAATTGCTTATTGGCAGCTAGTAAATGCTCATGTAGATCGCGAATTCTTAAATGAGTTCGGATGCGCGCGAGAAGTTCTAGAGGAACAAAAGGTTTAACAATATAGTCATCAGCTCCGGCATCTAAGCCTTCAATGATAGATTCTGTCGATGAATTATTTGAAACAAAAATACATGATGTGTGTAAAGAGGATTGGCGAATTTTTCGTAAAACCTTTATCCCCCCCATTGTCGGGAGCATCCAATCAAAAAGCACAAGGTGAGGTAGCCAATTTTCAATCAAAAGAAGCGCTTCATCTTCGTTATTAACACCCTTGACCTCATAACCTTCCCAACGGAGAGGCTCTAAAAGAATTTCCATATTTTCTTGATCATCATCAATAACAAGAATACGCCGGGTGGAGGGCTCTTTATTCGTCAATAAGTGTATCTGCGAGACTTCTTCTTTCATGAAATCAGTATAGGCGAAGTCTTGCTGCGAACACAGACCAGGGCCCTAATTAAGACTTTTTCTCACCTCATGTCTAGGGATCACTTGGGCCTAGGCTGGGCAGAGCTGGTCCAGTCTTGGTTAGCAAACGCGTCTGCGATTACTTATCTAAGACCATCGCAATGGCGCCGCAGGGACATTCTTCGGCACAAATTCCGCAGCCTTTACAATAGTCATAGTTAATTTCAAAACCTTTTCCTGCACCTAATTTTATCACAGCATTGTCTGGACAAACGCCGTAACAATTATCACACTCAAAACAGTTTCCACAGGACAAACAACGTCGCGCTTCAAATAGAGCATTGCTTTCATCTAAGCCACCCACCACTTCTTCAAAAGTCGTTTGACGTCTCAAATTATCCAAATGAGGACGTACCGTTTTAGGAGCATCACTGTAATACCAAGAGTTTATGTTTTCGAAAGTCGCTAATTCTTTTTTAGGAGCAAGATCATTTTTTGCTTCAATATTTTTACCCGGTTGTGAGATGTTTTTCCCCTTAAGCCAAGCATCAATATTTTTGGCTGCTTTTTTACCGTGCCCAATCCCTGCCGTCACAGTACGCTCTGAGGGGACCATATCTCCACCGGCAAAAATGCCAGGAT
>DAIRER010000258.1:0-3847 GCA_036795495.1 Pseudobdellovibrionaceae bacterium
TCTAGGGACTTCAAATAGGAAGCAATGTGATTTGCATCCCTGTAGCCCGAAGAAAAATAATTCCTAAGCAGGCCTTCAATATGTAGAATTTGAGACTCTGGAGTCTGAGAAGATGGTAAAGACCCTCTCACTCCCCAAAGATTTACTTGCAAAGCAGACATGGAATTAGGATCTCCTTGTCTACATGATATATCAAAGGAATTTTCTAAGAAATATCCCTTCGGCCAGTTTAGGATTTAAAAATAGGCGAACATTTCAACTTTGATTTGGATTCAGTTGATTTTTTTGTCTTTAAACCCAACTTTAATCTCGTTACAATTTCTAAATTTTCTGCCTTTTTCCATTCGTATCCAACAGGTCGTTGAACTTCTAGAAGAATGCGATCAAAATCCTCTTCACGCAATACACCTGTTTTAATAATTCGAGCGACTATGGATCGTATCAAATGCCAATTTTTTACCAACATTTCATCCGCCATTTTAATGGCTTTTTCAGTATAACGTTTAAGCTCATGATCTATTATTTTCTTTTGTTGGGGAGTGGGGTCAAACTTTCCACCAACAAATCTCATCCCCGTCAATTCAGAATGCATTCCAGAATCAATCAGATATTTTGTGAGTATGTCATTGGCTTTTTCTCGATCCGATCTCCAGCCCGTCGTTTCTTTAAATCCGGCTAAAAGCTCAGCCCTTCGTCCTGCATACAAACGAGCTAACCAATGCAACATCACCTCTTCTGTCATATCTCCACGGAACATACCTTCACTTAAATCTTCGTAGCGAGCATAACCCAAATAATTTCCTTGGCCATTGATGGTTATGAACTTTACTTTTTGCCCTGTAAATTCAGGATTATTTACAATGGCATGACCCGCCTCGTGATAAGCAGTGTTCAAGGCCTGTTTAAGACTCATTTTCAGCACTTCCGGAGCAATATCGTTGAGTTCATCACTACGTACAGAAATGACTTGATTGTTTTCTCCCAACAAAACAGCTTTTATTTGAACGGATCGTTTGGGAGGAGGCTTTAATACAAAAGGTTCAATGCGGAGATTATCTTCAATAAATAGTTGAATTTTCTTTCCCTCGACAGAACGCAATCCTCCATTGTTTACCACAAGCATTGCGACTAAGCCGATAACTCTATTGTCGATCACATTTCTTAAAGATCGCCCGCCTTGATTCTGAGAGAAAAATGTTTTTGTAAATTGCTCTAAAAACTTTTGATCATAAACAATTTCAATGCCTAAATCTTCGATCACTTTTTTAAAGGATTGAGATAAAAGCTTTTCTGCAATTTCAGAAGATTCATCCTTCAAAAGGGGCTTCATCATAAATAGGCCGGCCATTCGTCCTAAAAAGGCTTCTGGAACCCCAGATTCACTGAGCAGTGCAAATACTTTTTCGGGTTTACTTTCATCTTTCCATGTCGCCAACCTTAAATCATCAGCACCAATTCCTTGAAATAATTTTTCAGAATCATTTCCAGTATTAATAATGACATACTTAGATAAATCATAGGTTGTATTGGTTTGTGATGAGTGCCAGCGTCCTTCTTCAAAAATTTCATAAAGCTGTTTAAATAAGGCATTTTTTTCTTCTTTTGATGACCCACCCATATTGCTCAATTCATCAAAAACAAGAACTCCACCATTTGGGTTTTTCATTAAAGCTTGTTCAAATTCTCTAATTTCTTCAGAACCCACATATCCAGGCTTAGAACCGAATAAGGCATTCAGATCTTCTTTACCTTTCACATTTCCAAAATTGATGACCTCTACCCGTTGAGCATCGTTATAAGAGCAAAAGCTAAGGCTCGACCCATTTCAGTTTTTCCAGTTCCCGTCGAACCCACTAAAAAGAAGGAAAGTGGTCTTTGAGATTTTCCTCTTCCATAAAATCCAACTATGGCGTTTTTAATAGGTCCAATCACCTGGTCTTGACCAACAATCATACTTTTCATTTTTTCTTCAAGATGGATCATGCGTTCAATAAATAAAGGATCATCCAATTTATGTTCTGTTACAGGATCCGCTTCGATGGGTGATAAAATCTCCCATTTGTGATTTGCCAATCGTAAATAGGCCTGACTCTCTTTAAGGACCAAACTAATATTTACTTCTGTTCCCTGCCTTGGATTTTTTTCAACTTTAATTTGATTTAATATTTTTCTAAGCTGCAACTCCAGCTTACGTTCAATGGAGCGAACTCCTTCTGCTTGATTAAAGCTCGTTTGAACCATGTTGTGCAAATATCCTTCATCAATGGTGACTTTTAAACCATATCTCTCTTTTGCTGATTGAATAAATGAATCTGCTTTTTGTCTTAGAATTTTCTGAGCCACATCTGAAGTGATTGGATAAGCTAAAGCAAAACGATCAATCCGTCCTAAAACTTCAGGAGCTAAAATATAATTACTTTTACCTGAGGTCTTTTGCATAAACAAAGACTTTAATTTTTCTTGAGTAACGAGCTTTAGATGATTATCGAGTTCATGCCGAGACCATTTTTCATAACCCTTAGGGTATAGAATGTTTGCACCATGATTTGTTGTTAATACGATAAGGTGACGATTTAAAAATCTTTCTTTTCCATCCTTACCCAAAATACGTCCTGTATCTAAAATTTCCATCAAAATCTGCATCATTTCAGGAACAGCCTTTTCAATCTCATTAAAGATCAGAATTCCGCCATTTTTCCCACGCTTTGGATCATCTAGCCAATCGTTGATAATTCCTGAAGTCTGATCTGAACCCATATACCCCGTAGGCATCCCTAAAAGGGCATCCAAGGATCCTTTTGTCGTATATTCAGAACAAGCAATCTCTAAACGAGCTTTATCATGTTTAAAAACTTTTTGAGAAAACTCTCTTGCTAAAAGAGATTTTCCAACGCTCGTTGGTCCCATTAAAGTTATAACACGAACTCCCCGTTTTGATTCTGGCTCTTGTAGATCTATCCACATATCAACGATGGAGTTGACCATCCCCTCTTGACCAATGACTTTAGACAGAAGGTGAGTTCTTAATTCTGTTTCATACTTTAAGACGGATTTAGAATCTAATGGATTTACTTCTAATCCAATTTTCTTTTGAAGAAATCTCATTACTGATTTTTCATCAAGTTTTAAATCCCCTACTTTTTTTGACTGATCGTGGTTTAATAATACAGCAGCCTCTGAAAGAAGTCGCATGGATCCATTAAAAAGTGATTTTTGAGGAAATGTTTTTTTTGCAAATTGAATCGCAAATTGAATCGCTTTATTATTTATTTTTACAGAATACTTTGCTTCTAAATAACCAGCCCAGTGTTGAATAAAAATCTCATTCACTTGTGTGGGTTTTAGATCTTCAATTCCAATTTGAGAAACGACGTTCAAAAGTTCAGGTACTTTTTTAGAAATGGGCGTAAGAACTTGTGGTGGAACAGAAAGAATCACTGCAACGGGATGAAGTGGGTTTTTAATATAGTCAGCGAGTAATGATAAACTTTGTGAATCAAATTGACCCACATTTTCAATATAAACTATGAAATTTCTTTTTAACATGTTCTGGGCATTTTCAATGAGATTTAAATAAACCATAATCGAGGGGCCCATTTTTGATTGAAGACGATTGATATCACCTGGAGTTGTTTTAATCACTTCGGCATTCATCAACTGAGTAAAAACTTTTCTGTCAGGAATTTGTTTTAGAACAATCACTTGAGCCAAACGTTCAACAATTGATTCTTTCCCGACTCCCTCTTCACCTAAAAGAAGAGGCGCGCCACGGTTTGCCAATACATCTATGATTTCATTTACAACAGTGTCACGAAAAGGAATCGATACGAGACTATTTTGATCGTTT
>DAIRER010000259.1:0-3847 GCA_036795495.1 Pseudobdellovibrionaceae bacterium
ATTTATTTAAATCCTATTTGACAAAGGATTTGCTTCTTAGAAGTCTGGTGAATTCAATTGAAAGAAAAACTTGTCAGTCTACATTGCAAGAGAGTGAAGCGCTAAAGACAGCTCTTTTAGAAAAATCATTAGATGCGATAATTATTCTAAATCAAAATAAACAAATCGTCGATCTTAATGCCTCTGCCTGTCAGATTTTTTCAATTGATAAAAATAAGGCTCAAGGTCGGAGCTTAGATGACTTTTTTATTTTAAATAACAATGAGTCAATTCTAAATTTATTACAAAAACCAAATTTTGGAAAAAGATTCGAAGGGACTGTTCAAAGTACTTTAGGAAATAGAATTCCGGTTGAGGTCTATTCGATAGAAATTCAACTCACAATATCGCCTGTTTATACGGTTTTTGTTCGAGATATATCTATGCAAAAAAAAGCATCTGAAGAGCTTGAAGTCTCAAAAGAGTTGGCTGAAATTGCAAATGAGTCCAAAAGTATTTTTCTTGCAAATATGAGCCATGAAATACGAACTCCATTGGGGGTGGTTCTTGGATTTTCTGAACTTTTAGCATCGACTCAACTTTCAGAAAATGAACGTAAACAGTATGTTGAGGCGATTCAGCGAAATGGAAAATTACTTCATAAGTTAGTCGAAGATATATTAGATATATCAAAAATTGAATCAGGAAAAATGCAACTCAAAATTGAAAAGATGAATTTAAAGCAATTTGTCGATCAGGTTCGACATGATTTTTCTCCAAAAATAAAGGCAAAAGGTTTAGCCTTTAATATTGTTATCGCTGAAAATATTCCGGAACATTTAACAACGGACTTTGTACGACTGTTACAAATATTTTATAATGTCATAGGAAATGCTATCAAGTTTACTGAGAAGGGTAAAATAGAACTTACCGTCAACTGTGTTTATCAAGATCAATGCAATATTGATTCTACTACTTTTAAATGCGATAAAATCATTTTTGCAGTCATGGACACAGGTTCAGGAATTTCCTCAACCGAGCATTCTCACCTATTTCAGGCCTTCAACCAGGGCAGAAATGACATAAGTTTAACAACTGGGGCTGGTCTAGGATTGGTTATTTCAAAAAGACTAGCGAATATGATGGGTGGAGATGTTGTTCTTAAAGACAGCAAAGAAGGATTTGGAAGTCTATTTGAAATTTCTATAGCGGCAGATCTTTCAAAAGTATTAGGTTTAAAGGATTTGTATATAAATTTAGAAAAATCATCTATGGTGAAATCACCAACGGAAGTAGATGCGCCACACAGAATTCTTGTCGTTGAGGACTCATTAGATAATCAGATCATTTTAAAAAAATACTTATTAAATGAGAACTACAGTGTGGATGTTGTTTCAAACGGAATTGATGCTGTTCAACGAGCCTTTACTAAGGACTATGATCTTATTTTGATGGATTTAAGAATGCCTGTTATGGGCGGGCGAGAGGCAACTATACAGTTGAGAAATCAGGGATTTCGACGTCCTATACTGGCCTTAACAGCTTTGGCATTTGATCAAGATCGAGAGGATTGTTTAAAAATTGGGTTTTCTGATTTTTTGTCAAAACCTATAGATAAGAAAAAACTTTTTGAGACTATTCATCGGTGGATATAGTTAAAAAAAAATATAAAGGAGAATATTTATGACCTCCATACTAACAATTGAAGACAACGTCGATACGCAGTACTTATTAAAAAAGGCCATGGGTTCAGATTATGAAAGTCTTTTGGCCTATAATTTAGAATCTGCAAAAGAAATATTAAAATCTAAAGAAGTAGATTTAATTCTTTTAGATCTTGGTTTACCAGATGGAGAAGGGATTTCTCTTGTTCAGGATTTATGTATAGAAAAAAGTCTAACAAGGATTCCAATCATAGTTCTTTCAGGGCATTCAGATATCGAAACAAAAGTAAATTGTTTAAAACAAGGTGCTGATGATTTTATTTCAAAACCGTTTGATAAGAATGATTTATTAGCTCGGATAGATTCTGTTTTAAGACGAGGTCCTCTTCGTCAAAACAGGTATCGGTTTTCTGTTTCAAATGTCGTCTTTGATTTAGAGAAACAAATCGCTATTATTAAATCTGAAAACGAAAATATAAATTTGGAACTTACCCCCATTGAGTTTAAAATTATGCATATTCTAAGTAAAAATATTGGTGTTGAAGTGGCCAGAGAAGCTCTAAAAGATCAAGTTTGGGGTGATACTTTTATTTCTGCTAGAAATATAGACACGCACATCTGTAAGCTTCGTAAGAAAATGAGTAAAGCTCACTTTGAAATTTCAAATAAAAGAGGTAAGGGTTATTATTTGATAATTCATGATAAAATAGATAATAAAATTGATGAAACTCATGATGTCAAAGAGCAGGTTCAAATTTACCAAAAACCATTGAATACAGAAGATCTTCCCATATTAAGTGGATCAAACTTTGTATTTTCACAAAATGCATTTAAGGTAAAATAGACCAATTTCATATCTGAAATTGGTAAAACAATTACATGGGGTCTATAGTCGTTTGAATTGTCCAAAGGAGCTGGTCAATTTCAATGGGTTTTTTTATAAAATTCTTAGGAGAAATCTTTAAACGATTGAGACTTACATTTTCATCTGCTGATAAAATGAGAGTTGGAATTTTTGAGAAGAGTCGTGTTTTTTTTTGTCGATTTCGAAAAGCGTAACCATCCATAACAGGCATCATAATATCCAATAGAATTAAGTTTGGCAGCGAAGGTGAGCGTTCTAGCTGCTGAAAGGCAGAAAGCCCGTTATTAGCCGTGTTAATATCATATCCTTCTATTTGCAGGAGTCGAGCTAACAGTCTCTGCAAATCTAATGAATCTTCAACTATGAGGATCTTTTTATTTTTTTGATTCATGACGGGAGTTTTTTGTAAGGTTTAAAAGTTCTTGTATTGTTTTCTCCAGCTTAAGAATTTGATTTAAACACTCTTGGTGAATATGTGGTAATTGCATCTCATTTTTTAAAGATGATTTATTTTGCAAGTCGAGCCGTTGCAGGAGCTGAAGCTGTAACTTAATAATAGTTAATGGTGTTCTGAGCTCATGAGACGCCCTGGAAATAAATTTTGCAGTTGTTTTGTTTTGATAAGTCCCCCTCATCTTTACATCCTCCTGTTTGGTTTGGGAAGATTTCATGAATTGTTAAAAGCTGTCAATTTTTCTATGAACTGTGAATAAAACTTAACACTTCCAGAGCTGGATAATCCTATTTAATTCCAAAATAAGATTCTGTGTTTTAGCTTCTAATTGGTCAATTTCATATGAATTTATTTGAATATGGCCTGTTTTTTTAAATTCAGATTCCTTAGCTATTAGGTCTTCTGCTAAGTAGGATCTTGTGTAGTTGATTGTTGATCCTTTAAGCTTATGAATAGACTTTCTCATTTTATCTACATCTGAAGAAGCAAGGGCCATTCGAAGCTCAGTAAATTCCTCTTTACATGTGATTTGGTAAAGAGCTACGACCTCTTCTAAAAAATCAGGATCCTTTAGAAATCTTTTTTCTAACTCATCTAGATTTAGAATCAAAGGACTTGGATTTGATGTCATACGATGATTATACAATATTCTGATTACGAAAATCTAATGTTTATTTTCAATGTTGTCTTTATTAAACGTTTTAAAATGAATTTGAAATGTCAAGGTGTCCCGTTTACAAAGGCACATCAATAAGTATTAAATAAAGGAGAATCTATGGAGTTTATAGGTTTGTTGCTCTTGTTTTTTTTAACAATTCCTGCATTTTTTGGTTTTTTCATGATATTAATTTTAACGTTTTTAATGTTATCCTCTGTGCTGGGTGT
>DAIRER010000260.1:0-3842 GCA_036795495.1 Pseudobdellovibrionaceae bacterium
ATGGAAGCCCCATCTGGAAAAAATCGACAAAATTGGAAATTTTTTGTCGTTCAAGGAAGTAAGAAAGAAGAATATCTCACTTATTCTCAAAAAACATGGCTCAAATTAAAGGATGTTTTAGCTCAAAGATTAAAGCCCTCACTTTATGAATTCACGGAACGCTTCTTTTTTACCCTGGGGGGAGCTCCCGTAATTATTTTTATTTATTCCGAAAACACACCTGATGAAAAATACCTTACAAGCGTGGGCAGTGTTTATATGGCTGTTGAGAATATGAATCTAGCTTGCTTTGTCGAAGGTCTAGGCTGTTGCACAATGGGCGCTCCTCTTGAAATCAAAGAAGATATCCATCGTTTTTTAGAAATAGATCAGCAACCTGAGATAAAAGATGGAACATTAGAACTGCTTTGCGCCTTAGTCCTTGGATATCCAGATCACTCACCCCCCAAAGCTCCTCGGCTCAGAGAAAATAAAATCACCTGGCTTGAATAGATTTAAACTCTCCTTTTGAGTTGAACTAAAAAATAATGTTGCTGACTGTTTACTTATGAGTTGATATCGATTAATCCTTTCTCCCTCTATGACTCATGAGCTTTTACTTCAGCATCTCAAACAAAATCCCTTTGTCCTGGCTCCCATGGCCGGGATTACAGATCATGCCTTTCGCAGTTTTATGCGCAAGTATGGTGCCGGTGTCGTTGTGACTGAGCTTGTAAGTGCCACAGGTATTTCCTATGAAAGCTCAAAAACCTTAGATTTAATGAGTTTTGATGAAAAACAACGCCCCATCGGTATTCAGCTTTTTGGAGAAGACCCCGAAACCTTAGGTCAAGCCGCCGCCTTTGCTCAAAATACAGGCTGCGACTTTATCGATCTCAACTTTGGATGCCCTGTCCCGAAAGTTGTAAAAAAAGGTGCAGGCTCTGCTGTTCTAAAAGATTTGAAACAATTACAAAAAATTTTATCCACCGTTCGTCGTCATATTGAAATCCCATTAACCATAAAAATTCGAACAGGTTGGGATGCCAACAGTCGAAATGCCCATGAAGTCTGTCATATTGCCGCCGAAGAAGGCATCACGTGGGTGTCCATTCATGGTCGAACGCGGGCTCAAGGATATTCAGGAGAATCTGATTGGGACTATATTTCTCAAGTAAAAAAAGATCTTCAAGGAAAAATCGCCATTCTAGGAAATGGTGATATTCACACTCCAGAACAAGCTGTGGAAAGGTTGCAAAGCTCTCAATGTGAGGGGGTCATGATCGGCAGAGCATGTTTAAAAAATCCATTGATCTTTTTGCAGTCTTACTCAATTTGGAACCACCTGAATCATCCAAGTGAACTAAAAACTACTCCAATAATTTCAATGGGAGAGATCTATTTAGAGCTTTTCCATTACCTTTCCCAACACTGTGCAGAACATATTTTGAGTATTCAATTAAGAAAATTTGCTTCTTGGTTTTCTTCAGGGTATCCTGGGGCCGCTCAATTTCGGAAAGTCATTTTTCAGTGTCAGGAAAAAGAAGAGATCCTTAATTTAGCTCTTGAATTTTTTAATAGACTGACGCTAAAACAACAACAAGATACATTTAACGAATCTTTTTTAATGGGTGGACACGGTTAATATGAGAGATCCAAAAACTATAAGAAATATCGCAATTATTGCTCACGTGGATCATGGTAAAACCACGTTGGTAGATCATTTAATTAAACAAGCTGGAACCTTTCGGCAAAACGAACAGGTCGCAGAGCGCTTGATGGACTCTATGGATCTTGAAAAAGAACGTGGAATTACAATTGCCGCAAAGAATGCCTCGTTTCAATATAAAGACTATAAAATCAATATCGTTGATACTCCCGGACATAGTGACTTTGGCGGCGAAGTGGAGCGTATTTTAAATATGGTCGAAGGGTGTATCTTGCTTGTAGATGCCTCGGAAGGTCCATTGCCTCAAACGCGCTTTGTTCTTAAAAAAGCCTTAGAGCAAAATTTAAAAATTATTGTTTGCATCAATAAAATTGACCGTTCAGATTCACGTATTCAAGAAGTTCATAACGAAATTTTTGATTTATTTATTGATTTAGATGCCAGAGAAGATCAATGCGATTTTCACACGGTGTATGCCATTGCCCGTGAGGGAATGGCTACTTTAGATCCTGAAGTTCGTACTGAAAATTTAGAAGTTCTCTATGATGCGATTGTAAGTCTTGTTCCCCCTCCTCCCATCGGAAACACAAACAATTTACAAATGATGGTTTCAAATATTGGTTATAACGATTATGTGGGTCGTTTAGCTATTGGGCGCGTACGTTCTGGATCGATCAAAGTCGGCGATGATGTGGTTTGTGTTCAAGCCACTGCTACAAAAAAGGTTAAAGTTTCTGCACTCTTTCAATACCATGTGAATTCTCAAATTGCTGTCAATGAAGTGGGCGCTGGAGATATTGCTGTTGTTGCAGGTATGGAAGACTTTACGATTGGTGATACTATCACTT
Organism: Pseudobdellovibrionaceae bacterium; assembly: GCA_036795495.1. Lineage (GTDB taxonomy): Bacteria > Bdellovibrionota > Bdellovibrionia > Bdellovibrionales > Bdellovibrionaceae > DAIRER01. The sequence continues at coordinate 2,497 of DAIRER010000260.1, forward strand.
CTGTTTTAGATCCCCAGCCACTACCACGTATTAATGTTGAAGAGCCTACTGTTGGAATGATTTTTTCTGTAAACAATGGACTTTTTGCAGGTCGTGATGGAAAGAGCATTACTTCTAGAAAAATTTTAGAGCGATTAGAAAAAGAACTTCTCTATAATGTGGCCATTCGCGTGGAAAAAACGGATAGCACAGACTCTTTTAAAGTAATTGGTCGTGGGGAACTTCAATTAGCCATCTTGATTGAGCAAATGCGACGTGAAGGTTTCGAACTTTTAGTTTCTAAGCCTCAAGTTGTTTTTAAAAATGTTGATGGTCGTAAACTTGAACCCATGGAACATGCTGTAGTGGATATTGAGGATCAATTTGTGGGTGCCGTAACTGAAAAGTTAGGTATGCGCAAAGGGGTTATGTCCAATATGGTTCAAAAAGGTTCTGGCCGCACTCGTTTAGAATTTCGTATTCCTTCTCGCGGTTTAATTGGTTACCGATCTGAATTTTTAACGGATACTCGCGGTACAGGATTACTCAATACTCAATTTGATGGCTGGGATGACTATAAGGGCGAGATCTCAAGTCGTAAAAATGGAGCCATGATTTCAGATCGTCAGGGAAATGCTACGGCCTATGCCATTTGGAATTTACAAGAGCGAGGCGTGATGTTTGTTACCCATGGTGCTGACGTTTATGAAGGCATGATTGTTGGAGAGCACGCTAAGGAAAACGACCTTGAAGTGAATATCACTCGTGAAAAGAAACTCACAAATGTTCGTGCATCTGGAAGTGATGAGGCCATCCGATTGGTCCCCGTTCGCCCATTAACATTAGAATGGTCGATGGAGTGGATTAAGGACAGTGAGCTGATTGAGGTCACGCCTAAAAATATTCGATTGCGTTGTCGTGAACTCAATCCCCACAACCGCCCTAAGCCTTCAAAAGAATAAAGTTACCTAGACTTCATTAAAAATTATTTAATGAAGTCTAGTCCCTACGAAAAACAATTGATATAGTACGCTTATGTCTAATCAAGAACTTCATGTTTCGTGTAAAAAACTATCTAAAATTTATAATAACAAAACAGCGGTTCACCCGCTTGATTTGGAAATCTATAAGGGTGAGTGCTTTGGTCTTTTGGGTGCTAATGGTGCGGGAAAAAGCACGCTATTAAAGATGTTCTATGCCCATACCGAACCCTCTCAAGGGGATCTTTTTATCCTTGGATTAAACATCAAAAAAAATGCAAGCGAAGTAAAATCTAGGATCGGCATTATTCCTCAAGAAAACCAATTGGATATCGACTTTAATGTTTATGACAATCTTCTGCTTTTCAGCCAGTACCATAATATTCC
>DAIRER010000261.1:0-3815 GCA_036795495.1 Pseudobdellovibrionaceae bacterium
TAAAACAATGCTTTTTCAAGTTCTTTGATTTCCTCTTGAGCATGTCTTATCCAAATTCTTGCTTCGACAGTTTCTGGAGTTGAATAGGTTTGTTTTTTAATCCATTCAAATTTTCTTGTGATTTTGCGATGCAGTTTTCTCTGTCTTCTTTCCAAAATAATAATTGCTTTTTTCATTTGATTAATTTTTAAATGGTTTGACTATAAACTTTTTTCAAGTTGTTAATTCCTGATAATATCTTTTCTTTTTTCCAACCTAATTTAATAAGAATATAAAACAGACGTTGTTCAACTTGTTCTGGTGTAAGACATACAAAATGTTCTGAATATTTTAACACGAGCTTAGCAACACCTTGTGCTTCTTCAGTTAATTCTTCCCAAAAAGGAATATTGTTATGATTATTCCAATTCAATTCATTTATATTATCAATACAATCTAAAGGCTTGTAAATCCTACCATGTTGTTCTATATATATTTTAAGACTATTGGAAATGGAAGTCCAAATATAGGTTGATATTTTTCCTTTGCTAGAATCTTCTTCAAGATCATATTCTTTTAACAAAAGCACATACTTAAATAAAGCTTCAGAAAATAATTCTTCCCACTCAATTCCGGTTGTCTTATGAAAAGACCAAGCAAACCAAAGAGTGGATATTTGGCGATGATAATACCGGCATGGGGACCAAGAAGCTTGTGCATGAGTTTATTTATCATCCAAATGTTTTTAGAAATCTAAACGTGGGTGAAGCGATTTATGCTGCCAAAAAGCCCAGTCGCTTTGGAACAGTTCATGTAAAGATGATTGAGATTCCTCATGTCCCTCAGGAGCAAACGAAGGTAAAAGCACCTTGTATTTCTGATATGAAAACTCTTGCTTTGAACGACGAGCTGAATAAACGCCGGACGGAATATACATCGGCGATTAGAAACTCCACGACAAAAATAGAGGATTTGGAGATATAGATTGAAGTTTGTAAGACTGGTCATAGCTTTGCACGCTAGCCACCGATATGGTGGCATCCCTTCATCAAACTTATCCGCTAAAGTACCAGCGCCGACGCCCGGAGATGAGTTTGCTTTACCGGACGGTGGAGTCCTACTTGCCCGTTTTCACGCGAGTTGACCCCCTCTATTTCAACGAACCGACCCCCCTGTTTTCACGGGAACTGACCCCGTCGATTTCACTAAGTTGACCCCTCTATATTCGATTTGAGGGTTTTGACACAAGAGCACAAGCGACATTGGAAATCCAACGTGCAAGCTACCTCTTAGGGGGTGGCAAATGCCAGGAATGAGGACCAGTGTGGAAATGCGCAATCAAGTTTTAGAGATGAATCGTCAGGGTGTTGGCATCAAGAGAATCGCCGTTGCTCTGCGAATTTCAAAAAATACAGTTCGAAAAATTCTGCGACAGTCTGATGAAGAAAAAGTTGCACCGACAAATGTGCCACCGTGGGCGCTGACAGTGAACTGGGATCGTGTTCGAGAGTCTGTGGGTCTTGGAGTTCCGGTCAATATTTTACATCGTGAAAATGTAGATCCAAAAGAAGTCAGCTACATTAAGTTCTGGCGATATTATAAATCAAAAAATCCATCTTCAAAGTCTGTGACGATGGTGCTTAATCACAAACCAGGCGAGAGAGCATTTTTTGATTTTACGGATGGTATCAACATCAAAGATGCAAAGACCGGCGAGATCAGAAAGACGCAGCTCCTGTGCGGCGTACTTGCTTTTAGCAGTCTTACTTTTGGAGAGTTTGTTGAAGACCAGAAGCTTCCGACGATGCTTCGAGGCATGGAGAGTGTGTTTAAATATTTTGGCGGAATCACGCCGTACTTGACGGTAGATAATTTAAAGTCAGGCGTTGCAAGGGCACATCTATATGATCCTGATGTGAATCCAACATTTGTTGATTTTGCAAATCATTGGGGATTTGCAGTGATCCCGGCCAGGCCCTATAGACCGAGGGATAAAGGTAAAAATGAATCTGCGATTGGTGTGATTCAGAGGCAATTTTATCAAGAAGTGCGTGAGCGCACATTTTACAGTTTGCTTGAGCTCAATGTTGAATTCAGAAAATATTGTGATCGATTAAACTCTGACAAAATGAAGGATCATGGAGATGTCACTCGGCGTGAGCGTTTTGCGACTGAGCAAATGCTGCTTAAGCCCCTAGCTTTGCAGGACTATGAGATCTCGATCTGCAAAGACGCAAAAGTCCACAGTGATTGCCATGTGCAGGTGGAGAAGAATTTCTATTCGGTTCCGCACATATTTGTTGGCCGAAGTGTTCGAGTGAGGATCAAGACCAAGCTTGTTGAAATTTTTGATGATTCTTTGAATGTGTTAGCCGTGCACGTAAAGCTAGCCGGCAGTGGTAAGTACTCGACTGTTGAAGCTCACTATCCAGAGGCGAAGGTGCAGGCGTCTCGTTTTGAAATTAAGTATGTAAGAGCAGAAGCCGCCAAAGTTGGCCCTGAGACAGTAAGGCTTATCGATGAAATTGTTGGCGGCGAATATCCGCTGAGATATTTGCGGCGGGCGCAGGGGATCGTGCGTCTGGTTCAGAGTGGTCAAGTGAAACCGTTGTCGCTTGAGTACGCAAGTCGTCAGGCGATGCTGTTTAAAAAAACAAGTTATGGCTATGTAAAGTCAGCAGCAGAGCACTATGAGGCGAATGGCAATCGCCCAGCTTCGGCGAAAGCAGCACCGCTGCGAAGTCTTGATGAAATCAATTTACACAATCAACACTAACCAAAGGAGAGAAAATGACTGATCAGGTGAGAGTATTAGCCCATGAGCTGCGACTGTTCGGAGTCCACGGTGGCTATGAGAAGCGAGTAGCTGAAGCTGAGGGCCAGGGGCTCACGCATTTAGAATTTTTGCGATTGATTTTGGAGGACGAAGTCTTGCAAAGAAAAAACAGATCCGCGCAGGCTCTGCTAACCAGAGCAAAGTTTAGATCGCAAGTGAGTCTGGAGGACTGGGATACGAGCTTCGACCGAGGTGTTTCGAAGCAGAAGCTTAGAGAGCTTGGGTCTTTGAGTTTTTATAATAATTTGGAAAATCTTTTGATTATTGGAAAGACTGGCCAGGGAAAAACTCATTTGGCCGTGAGTCTTGGCCGAAGGCTTTGTCAGGAAAATATCTCAGCCGTATTTATTCCGATGAATTTTTTATTTGAAGAAGTGCTGGCCGCCAGAGCTAGCGGGAAATATTTAAACTATGTGAAAAAACTGACTCAGACAAGAGCCCTTATCTTTGATGATTTTGGTCTTAGAAACTACACTCACGAAGAAGCCAATGTTTTGGTGGACATTTTGGAAGAGCGCCATCGCAAAGGTTCGGTGATCGTCACATCGCAAGTTGAGCCCAAGGGTTGGATTAAATTATTTGAAGATCCAGTGATCGCAGAAGCCATTACGGATCGATTGATCAACCCGAGTCAAAGAATAAAAATGGAAGGTGAAACCTATCGGGGAAAATTACAATCAGCACTGCCAGGCGGGAAAAAACTTGCCGACAGTAAAACGCTGAACTAAAAGGCAGCGTCGCTTGCGCTCCGGGGGGTCAGTTCAGTGAAATTGCCGGGGTCAACTCAGTGAAAACGAGCAGTCCTACTGGCCAACATTTGTTCAGGAGCAGAAGAAGGTCGGCAAAGTCCTGCCACTTTTTATCCAGGATGAATTCACAAAATTCTTAGAATGTGGCATTCCAGAATATGGATTTATTCGGACCTACTGCTATCATTGTCGGCACTCAGGTGTTGTGCCATTTTCTTGCAAAAAAAGGGGGTTCTGTCCGAGTTGTTGCG
>DAIRER010000262.1:0-3798 GCA_036795495.1 Pseudobdellovibrionaceae bacterium
GCTTCTCACCGCGCGCACGCGAGTATCCATGCTTTACCCTCTTTGATCAAAGATAAAGGAATTGGTTTTTTGATCGAAAAAGAAATCAATATGCTTGATACACTTTTGGACAATCCTCGACGTCCCTATGTGGCCGTTTTAGGTGGTGCAAAAGTTTCTGATAAAATCGCTGTCATTGAAAAATTGATTGATCTTGTCGATGTTTTTATTATTGGTGGCGCTATGGCTTACACTTTTTTAAAAGCACAAGGTCTTTCCGTTGGAAAATCTTTGGTTGAAGAAGATAAATTGCGTTATGCCCGTGAAATGGTCGAACGAATTAAGGCGCGCGATAAAACTCTATTACTGCCTATGGATCATGTGGTTGTTGAAAATATTGATTTTAAATCTACAAATTCTGAGCCTTTTGAAATTACACCTCAGGCCAGTATTCCAGAAGGTCGTATGGGCGTTGATATTGGGCCTCAGACTATAAAATCTTTTTCTGCGTCTATTCGTGAATCTGGAACTTTATTTTGGAATGGCCCCATGGGAGTTTTTGAAAAAGAGGCTTTTAGCAAAGGCACCTTTGCCATGGCAAAGGTGATTGCCGAAAGTTCTGGAATTAAAGTTGTTGGCGGCGGTGATTCAGCCTCCGCGGCTCAAGCTTCTGGTTATGCAGAAAAGATGACTCATATTTCTACCGGTGGTGGTGCGAGTTTAGAGTATCTTCAAGGAGATGAATTACCAGGGTTAGAGATTTTGCGTTCGAAACATGGGCGTATTATTTAAATTTTTTACTTAAAGGGTCGTTTTCATGAATTCAAAAACAATTGCAGCGAATTGGAAAATGTATAAAACGCCCCATGAGGCTCGATCCTTTTTTGAGGATTGGTCCTCTCGTTTTAAACAATTTAAAATTTCTCAAAATTTAGAAATTGTTTTTTTTCCATCCGCTCTGTGTGCTGAAAGTGTGGATCGATCTCTGGTGAACCTTCGTCATGAATTGGGTCAGCGTTATTTTTGGGGTCTTCAAAATTCTTACACTCAAGCCCAAGGAGCTTATACGGGCGAAAATTCGGCATTGGTTTCTCGTTATATGGGTGCAGAGTTTTTGTTGATTGGACACAGTGAGCGCCGGCAACTTTTTCAAGAGTCCGATAAAATTTTATTTGAAAAAATAAAATTTGGTTTAGAAAATGAATTAAAAGTGATTTTTTGTATTGGAGAAAGCCTTCAAGATCGAGAAGAGGGAAAAACTCAAAAAATCCTTAAAACTCAGTTAGACAATGTGTTTTCTAGTTTAAAATCGGATTCTGAGTTATATCAATTGGTTCAGAAAAATTTAACTGTGGCCTATGAGCCTGTTTGGGCCATTGGTACAGGGAAAGTAGCAAGCCCTGCTCAAGTTCAAGAAACTCATGGTTGGGTGAGAGAGATTTTAAATTCCTACGGACTTGAGCAACCCCGAATTCTTTATGGAGGAAGCGTAAAACCAGAAAATGCTCAAGAGTTAATTCGTTTGCCTCATGTGGATGGATTTTTAGTGGGTGGCGCGGCCCTTGTGGCTGAGAGCTTTTTAAAAATTTGTGAGGCCGCCGGAGCTGGGGATATAAAAAGTGAGTAAGCCTTTTCGTAAACCCCTAAATAAAAAAGCAATATCTCAAAAGTTTTCCGCTCAAAAAACGACAGTCCCAAAACCTCAATTGCATAAAAAACCTTCTCAAGGTTTTTCCAGAAATCCTCGTGGCCCGAGGGAGTCGGATTCCTCTCAGGTTTCTACAAAACATTTTCGTGCTGTTGTCGGGAAACATGCCATTGCTGAAGCTTTAAAAGTGTCGGTTAAGAAAATAAAATTAGCTTATTTACGAGCGGGCTGGGAGTCCTCTCAGGATTTAAGAGAACTTTCTGATGAACTGAAGCGATTAAAAATTCAAAACGAAGTCCGTCCCGCAGGTTTTTTTGATCAGTACTATTCGAGCGCTCAGGGTGCCGTACTTTTTATTGATGGTCGACCCGAAATGGATATGCACGCGTTAGCCAATAAAGAAAAAAGCATTCTTGTTATTTTAGATGGCATTGAAGATCCTCATAACTTGGGCGCTATATTGCGTTCTTCATGGTTGATGGGAATCGATGCGATTGTGACCACCGTAGAAGGTTCTGTAGGATTAAGCCCTGCCGTTCATAAGGTTGCCTGTGGGGGTGTTGAACATGTTCCTGTGATTGAAGTTTCAAATTTTAACGGCCTTGTGAATGATCTAAAAAAAATGGGTTATTGGTTTTTTGGTCTCAGTCATAAAGCAAAAAATACGCTTTTTAATACGCGACTTCAGGATAAAATCGTCTGGGTTATCGGAAGTGAAGAAAAGGGTCTACGATCTACAACTGAAAAATTCTGTGATGAATTGGTTGCGATTCCACAAGTTTCGGCCTCGGCGAGTTACAACGCATCAGTGGCTGCAGCAATGGCCCTTCTTGAAACCAAAAGGCAGCAGCAATAGTCTCTTTTTATCACATATAAATCTCTTGTTAAGAAGCTTTTTTTAGTCCTTCAGAGAGAAGGATTTTAATAAAAGATTGATAGGGAACATCTCTTTTATTTGCTTTTATTTTAATTTCTTCAAGGAGTGAGCTCGGCAAGCGAATTGATATAGATTGAGTGGAGGGTTTCAGATTTTGAAACGTCGCTTTTTTGGCTTTTTTCCAATCAATATACTCAGCACTATCGTGAGTTTCCCAAAACTTTTTTTCTTCTTTTTCAGATTTAAATAGAGGTAGTGTTTTTAAAGATTTAACTTTCTTTTTCATAGATTTCCCTTTCTTTCTTACTCATATCTCTTGACGAAATAACTCGAACATATGTTTTAAACAAAATCTCTCTAAGAACAAATGTTATATGAAGTTTGCGTTCACTATTTGTTTTTCCAAGCAAATGATAACGAGGTTCATTTGTGCTGTGTTTTACATCTTCTGCCACAATTAGAGAAGAATTGAAAAACGCTTCTTCTGCTTCAAGTTTTGTAACTCCGTGTTTTGTGAAACTCTTAGTTGAATTACCCTCATCCCAATTAAAGCCTTGAACCTTGTCAAAATACATTAAACACTCCATTTATGTATACAATAATAATATACATGAAAGTAATGAATATTTCTACTGATTTTTGTCACAGACCTATTTTTGGTGCAAACTTGCAATTATTAAAAAATGGATTGGCAGAGCTTGGCCTGTTGAGAAAAATAATAATTTCGAATGGAGCGGTACCGCTGAAGGTCTTGATTGTTTGTATAACTTTTTTGCATCGATATTAAAACTCCTTGGGCTTTTAATAATTTCTGAGAAACAACTTCGTTGGATTTTCCGTTAGCCATGTCCATTAGAGCTCCGGATAAAAATATCGAAATTTGTTCTAGCTTTTGAATTGAAGCTTCAATCAAAGGCCAAGCCCCCTGATCCGATAGGCGCGCCAAGGTGTCTGTATAAATCAGGTATAGATATAAATCATTCACTTGTTGGCTTTGGGCATATACGAGAAGGGCATCGCTACTTTTTTTTGCTAATCTAAATTCAGCTTTCAGTCGAGTGATCAAATCAAGTAAATTTTTATTTAAAGTAAAGGCTAAATTTTGTAGGTCATTTTCAGACTTATTATTTTTAGGATTTAAATGATAAATTCCTAATTCATCATTATATAATACCGAGGATCGAGGACTTTCAATGAGGGAATTGCGATTTAAATTGAGTTGTTTTAATTCAGTAATTAAATCTTTCAAAGCATGTGGGCCATCATTTATCAAAAATTGAATTCTTTCATCTAC
>DAIRER010000263.1:0-3775 GCA_036795495.1 Pseudobdellovibrionaceae bacterium
GAATGCTCCTAATCCCGCGGGATTTTCAATTTTAAATTCAAGCTTCGGTCCCGAGGGAGTCAGTCCACTGCGGTTAGCAAAGTACGCGCTCATCCCCACACTGATTGCAGCGCTCTTATTTTTACCCTAGGGTTTTTGCTCTTCGTTATCCAACCAGTTGTGAAGGTGGTTTATCTGTTTTAATATAAATTCTTGATTCAAACTTAAGGTCATGTCACAACTGGGCATGATCTTAAGTGTACAAAATTTATCTAAATCCTTTGCTGGCCGTCTATTGTTTTCTGGAGTTTCGTTTGGAATTGATGAAGGGGACCGCATCGGTCTTGTTGGTCCCAACGGTGCCGGAAAGTCCACACTTTTAAAGATTTTAGCTCAGGAGCTAAAGTCGGATGAAGGGACTGTTGTCTCAAAGCGTGGCTTAAAGATCGGATATCTTCCGCAAAATCCATCTTTTCAAAAGGGTGAAACAATCTTTTCCGCCCTTTTAAAGAAATCAAAAGACCCAGATCATGATTTTGCCAAAGCCTATGAATGGATGGCCAAGCTAGAACTCTCAAAGTTTGGCGAAGATTTTTTAGCAACGGACCTTTCTGGGGGATGGCAAAAACGTTTGGCTTTAGGCGCAGAACTTCTGGTTGAGCCAGATTTATTATTGCTTGATGAACCGACAAATCATTTGGATGTTCATCAAATTTTATGGCTAGAAAACTATTTATCAGAAGCTCCTTTTGCCTTGTTGACCATTACTCATGATCGTTTGTTTTTGCAAAGAGTTTCAAATCAAATTATGGATTTAGATCCTAAAAATCCTGATTTTCTTTTTTCAATGAAAGGTGAATACGCCGATTATTTAGAAAATAAAGAAAGTTTATTGGCGGCTCAACAAGAAAAAGAAAAAGTTTTAAAAAACACCTACCGTCGAGAGTTAGAATGGTTAAGGCGAGGAGCCCAAGCCCGTCAGACTAAACAAAAAGCGCGTATTGAGCGAACGGGTGATTTAAAAGAGAATGTTTCAGAAACCATAGAGCGCAATCGAAACCAAAAAGCGGGAATTCATTTTGGTGATTTAGGTCGATCTCCAAAAAAATTATTAGAAATCACAGATTTAAAAATCCAATATGGTGAAAAAGTTTTATTTGAGAATTTTTCTTTTTTGGTGACTCCACAAACTCGATTGGCTTTACTCGGTGATAATGGGGTTGGAAAATCAAGTTTAATTCGGGCCATTATGGGAGAAGAGGTTCCCAAAGAAGGAAAAATCAATAAAGCCGATGGTCTACAAATTGCCTATTTTGAACAAAATCGACAAACTTTAGATCCACAAAAAAGTTTATTAAGAAATCTTGTTTCGGATGGTGACTATGTGGACTGTCGTGGTGAATATATTTTTGCGAAATCCTATTTAGAAAGATTTTTATTTAAGCCTCAACAGATGGATGTTCCCGTTAAACAATTGTCAGGTGGAGAGCAAAGCCGACTGCGGATAGCTCAATTGATGCTGCAAAAAGCGCAGGTTTTGATTTTAGATGAACCGACAAATGATTTGGATGTACAGACATTGACGGTTCTTGAAGAGGCTTTAAATAACTTTAACGGTGCAGTTATTTTAGTAACTCATGATCGTTTTTTTATGGATCAAGTGGCTCAAGATATTTTATCATTTACTCCTGATAATAACGGCCTCTCACGATTGGATTTATTTAAAGGTTATTTACAATGGGAAAACTGGGATCGTGAATTTCAAAAAAATAAGGATCAGAAACAATCTAAAGTCATAAAAAATATGGAGTTTTCAAGTGGTACGGATGTATCAATGCCTTCATCTGATTCTGTCAAATCGATAAGACTTTCAAATAAAGAAAAGTACGAATTGGAAAATATTGAATCCAACATTCAAAAGCAGGAAGCGGAATTGGAAAAGCTAAAATCTGATTTAGCTGATCCGCTCATGTCCACACAAGTACAAAAAGTGATCGAGCTTTCAGAAAAAATATCAAAAAATCAAACCCAATTGGATCAAATGTATGAACGTTGGGCTTTTCTAGAAAAACGACAAAAAGGCGAACTTTAACTAAAAACTTAGAGCCGCTCAACTCTTTTGATTAACCCCAAATTATTTGAGTGATCAATGAGTTTGGTGTGACATCAAAGGCTGGATTATAGGTTGCGGTTTCTGGTGATCCTCGATCAAGAAGAACTTCAGAGGAGTCTCTTAGTTCAATGGGAATATCTTTTCCCGTTGCACAATGAGGATCTAAAGTTGTTTGAGGGGCAACCACATAAAATGGAATTTGATGGTATTTTGCTAAAACCGCTAAAGAATAAGTTCCAATTTTATTTGCGGCATCGCCATTGCGGGCAATACGATCAGCGCCGACAAAAATTTTGTGAACTTTTCCCTGAGCCATAAGACTGGCTGCCATATTGTCACAAATCAAGGTGTGAGGAATTCGTAGGTGATTCAATTCCCAAGCTGTTAAGCGTGAACCTTGAAATAAAGGCCGTGTTTCATCCACCCAAACATGTATTTTTTTATTTTGAGTGTGTGCTTTATGAATAACTCCTAATGCGGTTCCTCTTCCAACGGTGGCGAGACCTCCCGTATTACAATGAGTTAGAATTTGATCTCCATCTTGGATCAAAAGACTGCCCTTGTCCGCCATATTTTCACAAAGCTGAATATCCTCATTATAAAGTTTCAGAGCTTGTTTCCATAAAACATCCGCCCACTTTTGGTCTTGTGATAAATTGGATTTTTTTTGTGATAAAAACTCTTGAGCAGACTTTTTCATTTCATCAAGGGCATTCATTAAATTAACAGCTGTAGGCCGTGAGTTTCGAAGTTCGGTATAAATGTGAAAAAACTCTTCTTCTGATTGAACTTTTGAACCCAATTGGGCTAAGGCCAGGGCGGCACTCACACCTATGAGTGGTGCTCCGCGGATAGCTAGCCCTTTAATCAATTCAACCATATGTTCTAGACTTTGAATTTCGACCCAAGTTTCTTTAAACGGTAGATGCCTTTGGTCTAAAATAGAAAGTCTTCCCTGAAGTAAACGCAAGGACAGGCCCTTCAGTTCAATTGAATTTAAATCAAAATTCGAGCCTAAATTTGAGCCTAAGTTCGCGTTTAAATTTGCGCTCATAAAGTTTTTTCTCCTAATTTTTTTCTGAGTTCCTTTAGAAATTCAACTTCATCTTGGGGGAGTGGTTTGGGAGTCCCCATCATCATCGCCTTTGATAATATCAGACTGACATGTTCCAAACGTTCCATGCCATTATAGGCTTCGTTAAGATCTTCACCCCAGGAAATTCCCCCATGACGAGACAGAATTAAAACCCGATGTTCAGGTAAATAAGGTTTGAGAGTTGTTCCCATGGATAAAGTGCCAGGTCGGGCATAGGGAACTATGGGAACTGCTCCTACTGCCAATATAAGTTCCGATAAATATTCAGCAGGGAGTTCTTTCCATTGAGGAAAAGAAAGACTGAGCGCAATAGCTGTAGGGGGGTGAGCATGCACAACACATCGACTTTTTGGACAAGTTTTATATATTTCTAAATGCATCAGTCGCTCACTGGAGGGATTTCCAGATAGAATTTGATTATCGATTGTGATAATAGCGATATCTTCTGGAACCAGTGAAAATTTATTTTTTCCAGTCGGGGTGATCAGGATTTCTTGATCACTGATTCGATAACTAATATTTCCGTCCGCACTCGCCAATAAGTTTTTTTCATGAAGCCTTCGAGCTATTTGAAGGATTTCAGTTTT
>DAIRER010000264.1:0-3741 GCA_036795495.1 Pseudobdellovibrionaceae bacterium
ATAAGGAATCTTCTCTTCAAATTCATAATTTCCCACTTTCTGCTCCAGGAATTTTTAGAAAATCCCAGGATCCAAACTGACTGTGCACTTTTTCAAGCAATAAATTATCAAAACTCACTTTTAAGGTCTCTTCTGAAGCTAATATTACTTTTTCTTTAGACTCTGGCAAAACTAACTCAAACTGTATAGAGGTTTCTCCAGGACAATCATTCAATACACCATTTAGTTTTTGATAGTCTTCTTCTTTAATCTTATTGAGTTGAACAATGACTTTTTTTATTTTTTTAAACTGTTCATCTAAAAATACAGCTTGATCTACTATGATCTTGGCCTGCTCTTCGGTCACCTCTAAGGCCCCTGAAACTAACAAGGGTTTTTCATCCTTAAAAAAAGGTTCTAATTTGGCATAGGTATCAGGGAATATCACTAACTCGCAGGACCCTGATAAATCCTCGAACTTTCCAAAGGCCATCCGAGTTCCCTTTTTTGTGATCACATCCCGCAGTTCACTGACAAGTCCCGCAACGGTAACTCGTTTTTTATTTTGGTTTTTAAAGTTTCGATCATAGGGTTTAAATTTTTCTTTAGCAGAGGCTTTTGCGGCAGCTTTTACCAATTCAGCCTCTTCAGCTTCTGTGGGTTTTAACGAAGGTAAGTCAGCAATGGAGGCAGAGGTCCATAGCGAAGAAATACCTTCAAAACCTTTTAATGGATGATCACTTAAGTAAAAACCCAAAACCTCTTTTTCATAGGATAAGGACTGACTGCGTGACCAAGGAACACACGTTTGTAAGATAACTGTATTAAAATTTTCACCGCTATCGGCCGCATCAAACAAATCAAACAAGGACGTTTGCCCTTGTTCTCTTTCTTTTTGTTTAATCTGGGCCCGCTCTAAAAACTGAGAATAGCCCAACATGAGCATGGCTCGATGGACTCCAAATCCATCCAAAGCTCCTGACTTGATCAAACACTCCATACTTTTTTTATTGAGTTTTTTAATATCCACTGTTTCAAAAAATTCTTCTAAAGTTGCAAAAACTTTATTGGGTAACTGATTTCGAGCTTCTACGATGGCCTGAACAACACCCTCACCCAGCCCCTTAATCGCACCCATCCCAAAGTAAATGTCATCCTGCTTTACTGTAAAAAGATATTCAGAATAACTGACGTGGGGAGGTCGAATGGGAATTTGATGTTTCTGAGCATCTTTAACATATTTTACAACCTTCTCGGTATCACCCAACTCGGTACTTAGAAGAGCTGCATAAAATTCTGAAGGGTACTGACTTTTTAACCAAGCGGTTTGGGCCGCCACCACACAATAGGCAGCAGCATGGGATTTATTAAATCCATAGTCCGCAAATTTATACATTAACTCAAAAAGTTCTTCGGCCTTTTTTTGATCATACCCTTTTTCTTGGGCCCCTTTTAGAAAACGAATGCGGTGCTGATCCATTTCTTCTTTAATTTTTTTACCCATCGCTCGGCGAAGCATATCGGCTTCACCCAGACTGTATCCCGCAATGCGAGAGGCAATCCCCATCACCTGTTCTTGATAGACAATAATTCCATAGGTCTCTTGTAAGATTTCTTTGGTGTCCTCGATCACATACTCAACTTGAGCTTCACCATTTTTTCGTTTGGCAAACTCTGGAATCATCGCCATCGGGCCTGGGCGGTAAAGAGCATTGATGGCCGTAATATCAAAAAAATTCGTAGGTTTAATCTTACGAATGGCATCTGTAATGCCCTCACCCTCGAACTGGAATATTCCCGCGGTGTCTCCTCGGGACATGATTTCATAAATACAATTGTCTTTTAAAGAAATATCACTCGATAGAATTTTTTTTCCTCGATTTTTTTCAATAAGCTGTAAAGCATGATGAATGTGTGTCAGAGTTTTTAAACCTAAAAAGTCAAATTTAATCAAACCAATTTTTTCGGCATGTTTCATGTCGTATTGAACGACATTTTCGTCATCGCCCCCTTTATAAAGAGGCGCTAGCTTGATCAATTCTCCATCGGCAATAATCACACCGGCCGCATGAATTCCGGCATTCCTGACCATGCCCTCAATCCGCTGAGCTAAGTCCATCAGGGTTGAAACCGTGGGATCCATTTCCATCAATTCTGTCAAACGCGGCTCAGTTTCTAGAGCTTCTTTTAAAGAGATTCCCAATTTATCAGGAACTAACTTTGTCACCGCATCAACTTCACTAAAGGTCATCCCTAAAACTCGTCCGACATCTTTTAATGCCGCACGTGTTTGCAGACGTCCATAAGTAATGATTTGTGAAACAGACCCGGCTCCGTATTTTTCCGTCACATAACGGATCACCTCGCCCCGTCGATCTTGACAAAAATCGATATCAAAATCCGGCATAGAAATCCGCTCAGGATTTAAAAATCGTTCAAAGAGTAAATGATAAGGCATCGGATCCAAATCTGTAATCCGCAGAGAAAAAGCGACTAAGGAACCCGCCCCCGAACCCCGTCCTGGTCCAACAGGAATATCTTCTTTTTTTGCCCAATTGATAAAGTCTTGAACGATTAAAAAATAACCATTAAATCCCATTCGATCAATAACACCCAACTCATAACTCAATCGTTCAAAATATTTGGGTTTCTCTTCTTCGCTCACCTCCTCACCACGGGTCTTCATCTCTTCAAAGCGGATGTGCAAACCCTCTGTAGAAATGCGCTCAATTTCATCTTTTAAAGTCAACCCCTCTTGAGTGGGAAAGCTAGGTAAATGATAAATCATTTTACCCTTTTCATCTTTCAAACGAAATTCAAGATTACAGAGCTCAGATATTTTTATTGTATTTTCTAAAGCCTCTGGGATGTCTGCAAAAAGAAGATGCATTTCTTCGGGACTTTTTAAGTAAAATTGATTCGATCCCAATTGAAACCTGGAATCATCATGAATTGTTTTATTTGTCCCTATGCAAACTAAAACCTCTTGAGCCAGTTGATCATCCGAGGTGATGTAGTGAACATCATTTGTGGCCACGATGGGAATTTGATATTTACGACTGACCTCAACAAAAAAAGGATTGATGCGATCCCACTCAAGAACACCTGTTCGATTCAATTCCAAATAAAATCGATCCTGAAAAATTTCTTTTAACTTTAAAATTTTCTCTAAAGCTATTTCTGGACCCTCTTTTAAAAAAGTATCTGCAATTTCTCCTTTTAGCCCACCCGATAAACAGATTAAATTTTCATGATAGTTTTTTAAAACCTCAAAATCCACCCGAGGCTTCCAATAAAAACCCTCTTGATATCCCACAGAACTGATTTTACATAAATTTTGATAGCCTTTAAGATTTTGCGCCAACAAAACCAACCGTCTTGGAAATTGAGGGACCTGATCTCGATGAGCCACCTTTTCATGACGGCTGCCCGGAGCTAAATAAATATCTAAACCCAAAATTGGTTTAATGCCTTTACTTTTGCAGGCGAAAAAAAACTCTATCGCGCCAAACATATTTCCATTGTCTGTAATGGCCAGGGCCGGTATTTTTAACTCACTGGCTTTTTGCACCAGATTTTTAATACTGCACGCGGCCTCTAATAAAGAGTACTCCGTGTGAACATGCAAGTGAGCAAAAGATTTTTCAGAAATCAAAGCCATAGGGGCTACTCCCACTCAATCGTTGCGGGAGGTTTACTTGTAACATCATAAACCACACGGCTGACTCCACGCACTTGGTTGGTGATACGACTTGAAATTTC
>DAIRER010000265.1:0-3723 GCA_036795495.1 Pseudobdellovibrionaceae bacterium
CAATTATTTGAGCTCATGATCCCCCCCCATTTTTTAACAGCGCCCCAAACGCCGTCCCCGGGTGAAATCTATTCAATAAAATCTATATTTGAAAAGAATTATCGTATATTTTTTTCATTTTTGTAATTATTTCATGATTTGCGCGTATATTAACCATTAAAAACACGCGCCGGCGTCTTATAGGGCCACTAAATCCTTGCACGATCTTTGCATGTTAAATTGCGGAACTGTTATTTCGGTGTCGAAATGGCTCTGTTTTTTTGAAAGGACCTCTTAACGTGCAACAATTAAAGCGTTTTAAAGACATTTTAGCTTTTAGCGATGAAGATAAAACATATTACGCTTTTCAAGCTAACACCATTCAAGTTGCTGAAATTTCGAAAGAAATGTGGAACTCTATGTTGCCCTACTCCCTTCAAGACAATACGATTCCACTGGCTACAGAGCTTCACTCTCCTGAATCTGTTCTTAAAGATTTAGAGACTTGGAATGCTGAAACTCAAGAAAAGGTAGAAGCAAATACACAATCCCAGAGCCGTAAAATTCATGGCCTCAATATCAACATCAATCAAATCTGTAATCTTAAATGCACCTACTGTTATGCTGGGGGCGATGGAACCTTTGGAGAGCCGGTTAAAAATATTTCCGTAGAAAAAACTCTTCCACAAATAAAGTTTTTTATGGATCGCCTGCAAGATGGAGATATTTTTTCTATTAAGTTTGTTGGTGGCGAACCACTTTTATATACCGACGGTATTCTTGCTGTTGCTGAGTATGTAAATGAAATGGCTCAAGTGAAAAGATTAAAACCCCAATACTCTATTGTTACCAATGGCACTCAGATAAATGATAAAAATCTCAAGGCACTTATTTCTATAAAAGCGACTGTCACCGTCAGTTGCGATGGTCCTCCTCAGATTCATGATCAATTTAGAAAAACAAAATCGGGAGAATGCTCTTCTAAAGCTGTTCTTGAGGGCATCAAAAGGCTTGTTGAACATAAAAGTCAACTTGGAGGTTTACAGGTCAGTGGTGTTTTTGGAAAACACAATATGGCCTTGGTTGAAGCCTATAAATTCTATAGAACCTATCCTTTTGATACATTTAAGTTTTCTGTCGAATTTAACGAAGCCGACCCTCAATTTAATCAAATTTTTCAAGAGCAGTTTTCTGAAATTCTATCTATAGCCTATGAAAGCGGTGGTGAAACCGAGCTTCGACGTATCCATGAAGTGAATCATTACTTCACCCAAATGGATGAGCAGACTAAAGTGATTCATCATTGTGGGGCGGGAATATCTAATTTAGCAATAGATGCAAAAAACCGAGTCTACCCCTGTCCTATGATGGTCTCTAACGCTCAGCAAGAGGTCAGTTTTAATGAAAAACTCATTGCCAGCCTAGAACAGGACTTCAAAGAGAATCTTATTGAACAAAACAACTGCAATAACTGCTGGGCTCGCTTCATTTGTGGAGGGGGCTGTATGTACGTAAACAATAATATTTCAGGTGATTTGCATAAAAAATCATCAACCTTTTGCGAAAGAACAAGATTTATGATAACAAAAACGCTTTCTTATTATGCTAAGATAAGGGGAGAGCAAAAACCACATGAAGGAGAAACCCATGAAACACATTAAAAAAATTGAGCCCAAAAAGCCTGCAATCAAAGTTATTACTTTTGGTTTAGCATGCCCTCCCATTAAACAGTAAACATTACCAATACTGAATAATGGCTATTCCACCGCCCCTGGCGTCAAAGAAGTCCCAAAAATGGATTAGCAAAAAAAAAGCTGATTTATTATTTAAATTACTTTTAGCTATCGTCCTAAGCTTTGTAATTAATCAAATTTCTTTTATCCCAGGGGAACGGTTTTTCTATGACTTACTTGTTCGAACTAAAATCAAAGACAACCCCTCAAGTGAAATTATTCTCGTTTATATCGATAAAAAAACTATTGAAACTCTAAAGAAAATTCCCACCTTTAAAGAGCACAATCAATTTTTAAAAACACTTCATAACTTACAGCCTCAGATTGTCGCCTATGATATTGATCTTTCAAAAATAGATGGAACGATTAAAGATAAAACTGATTTTGCCAATACCGCCAATACATTAAACGATTTTTTACAAATTTTAAAATCTGTTACTCTTAAAGAGGACAAATCTAAAATAAAACTAGGGCATCCTTTTGAAAAGATAAAATCATTTTCTGGTCTAGTAACAGAAGATTCTTCTTCTTTTATCAGCGGAGGCACAATAACTCGAAGAATGATCTTAACTTATGAAAAACTTCCTCTTTTTCATTACTACACAGCTCAAAAATTCAATTCAGAAATTTTCAATATCGATAAAATTCAAGGGATTTTTAACTATTTAGATACCGACCAGGTGTTTATCGATTACAACAAATCTGGAACCTATCCATCCTATAATTTTTTAGATTTTATTGAAAAGTCTCCTCTAAATTCTTTAAAAAATAAAATCATTCTCGTTGGAACAAATTTAAACTCAGAAACTGATGAATATATATCAACCCCCATGAACTACTCAGTCAAAGGCATGACTCGATTAGAAATGCATGCCAATATGATCGACACCTTAATTAAAAACAATGCCCCTTACGAATATCCAAAGTGGCTTAGATATTTAACAGTTTTTATCTTATCTATTCTTGTGATCTATATTGTGCTGACCCTCCCCCCTGTTCGAGGGCTTATTTTTGTTGGATCACTCTTTGTTTTCATCACACTTACGGGTTGGATTGTTTTTAATGTATTTCACCTTTGGCTTCCGTTATGGCACTCGTATTTAACTTTGTTTTTATGTTATTACTTTTTTATTCCCTATCGACTTATTTTAGAGAATCGCCGGTCCTGGGAATATTACGAAAAGAATAAACTCTTAAAACAAGTCGAAGAGCTTAAAACCAATTTTATTTCTATGATGTCCCATGATTTAAAAACCCCTATTGCTCGAATTCAAGGTATGAGTGATGTGATTTTACAAGACCCAGTCATCCTGAGTCACCAGCAGCGTGAGGCTGTGGATACGATTAAACAATCGGGTGATGATTTATTAAAATTCATAAATTCAATTTTGGAATATGCCAAAATCGAAAGCGAAGGAATTAAGCTGAATTACGAATCTAGAGACCTCAATACACTTATTGAGGATGTTTTGAAAAAGTTTGAATTTCACGCCAAAATTAAAAAAATTAAAATCAGTAAAAACCTTGAGCCTTTATTTCCAATTCCAATGGACCCGAATCTTATGAAACAAGTGATTTCAAATCTTATCGAAAATGCTATTAAATATTCCCCAGAAGAAAGCACCATCCACATCACTACATCAGAGGAAAATTCGAAGGTTTTATTTAAGGTAAAAGATGAAGGCTCTGGGATTTCCAAAGAAGACCTTCCCCATGTTTTTGATAAGTTTTTTCGTAGCCGGAATGCTAAAATTTCATCTGTTAAGGGGTCTGGCTTAGGTCTCTATTTAGCAAAGTATTTTACCACCATGCATGGTGGAGAATTACTAGTTGAATCCTCCTTAGGGGTCGGAACAACATTCACTGTAATCCTCCCTGTGTAAACTCAGATCCACACTTATTACCAGTATATGGTCATTTTTGCTATATACTGGTAATAACTTAAACAAGGGGAACAAACTGTGATTTTATTTATCAACAGGATTTAAAATATTTGGACAAACTCTTGAAC
>DAIRER010000266.1:0-3719 GCA_036795495.1 Pseudobdellovibrionaceae bacterium
AAGCACTATCAATTGCGTTTGTAAATGAAATCGGATCACTCATAAATTACCTAAAGTTAAATCTCAAAACCTAAATATTTGATTGTCTTAAAACTAAAAAATATACTTATAAATAAGCATATGTAATAATCTCCACAACACTATAAACAAGAGAAGTCCGTAGTATTGCTTCACAAAGACTACGGACAAGTGGCATTATGCGTAAGCGGAACAGTTCTTCTCTTAAAACTCTCAAGCACAACAGAATTAGATAGTCTATTTTTAATATCATCCATTATAGCTAAAATGTCTAAATAAAGTTCGATATAATTAAGCTCATTTAATTCAACAAACTCTCCATGAGCAATAGAATTCCTATTCTTAAGCAAAACTGAATCAATCAAGTTATTCTTAAGCTCATACTCTTTATAATCTAATCCTACCGAAGTAAGTATCTCCCTTAATACACTAGAAGTTAAATTTGAACCAGTTTTTATAGTGTCATTATCAGGAATATTAGCCCTTTGATTTAAACTGTTTAAAAGAAAGTCTACAACTTGACAATGAATCGTCGACTTATTCGATTGCTCAAAATCTCTTAAATTATTTTTTAAGGACAATGCAATAATGTTCTCACTCAACTGATTATAATTTAGTTTCTGTGTCTTAACATAACTCAAATATAACTCACAAGAATTTTTCACAAAACCTTCCCAATGCGCATATAACAAAACAATAGCACTTCGTAAATGAGTTTTATAATTAGGAGAATTCTCTTTAACATTACTTTTCAAAAAAGAAAGCTCTTTTTTCCGCCAAGCTATCTCTTTATCAATTAAATCTATAAAATTTTCCTTAGTTCTTATTTTCATTGCTTAAATAAACTTTCGCCCATCGGTATTAAAACTGGTAAGCGAGATGATACACTAACTCCACTACCTGTTTTAGCTTGAAAATCATCATTACTCCATAACTCACTTGCTTTAACCCGAACTAGTTCAGAGGAAAAAGTTAAATCATTTAATGACATATTTTTCCCAATTCCAATTCCAACACACTCAAACATTGATAATAAAAATTTTCCTTGAAAAACACGTTTATCAACATTATATCTCTTAAACGCATCTTCACCAATTGTTCGGCTAATAAAATCGAAAGACTTTGTGAAAATCTCTTTTTCCTTGATCAAGTCAAAGGTAGGACTTGCTGCAAACTCAATCATTTTCTTAGTAACAAAATCAGAAAGGTCATAAACCCCTTTTATCTCATTTAAATCAATATTCTTGTAAATGAAGAATCTGATTGCAAGTTCCATGTGATATTGCTCATCTATTAATCTCTCAGCCAATGATAGAGAATCAATAAATGATGGATAATTCGCCAACTCTTTTAACCAATAGTAAAAATCTTTATTAACCATAATTAGTAAACAGTTCCTTACTTCTTGGTCAGAAAGTCTAGATCCAAGTGTATTTATTCTTTGAAAAAGTTCATATTTAACATTTTTATCACTTTGTTTCTTAACTATCTTAATGTCAATCTTGACTCTTTTAAATTCTATCTTTAGAGTATTATCTAACTCATTTATTACCTCTGAAGAATCCCATTTCTTATTTTCAAGAGTCGGCAAATGAGGTGTAGCTACGAGTGTACTTCCTTCAATTAACATACCATTTTCATCGCGAAGTATTCCCATAAATTCAAATATTGTGGACAATCTTTGAAGACCATCTACAACATCCCAAACACCATCTTCTCTCTGTGAAACAAATATAGATGGAATTGGAATTCCAAGCAAAATTGATTCTATGAGTTTAGATTTTTGTAAGATATTCCATCTAAAAATTCTTTGGAACTCGGGATGAATGTCTAATTCTTTATCCTTATACAAACTTGCAATTTCACCAATTGACATTGGATACCCATCAGTATGGATTTCCTTTGATTTTTCATTTACCTCTTCTAATAATGTCATTTCACCATTGTTAAGTGTCTTCGATCAAAATTGCACCTTCAGAGCCAGTTTAGGCAAATCCACCCAAACTTGGGCATATCTAATTACGCTTACAAGTTTACTCAAGTTGGAATCTGTCATACTATTAATGCCATCAGTCAATTCTCAAATCAAACCTTCCTTTTCCAAACCACCAAATTTTAGCACCCCGTGTTTTCACGGGGAAGGATGCTAGGTAAGTAGCAAATTTTCAGCGGGTTCGATAAAAGCAAGAAATTTATTTTTTATTTTACTGGAAACAGAAACCCAAAATCGAAGTGATTTTAGTCCAAAGTGGAAAATCCAAAAAGTGTTAGAACCGCACGTACCGGGTATTGTCGCATGAAGGCCAGAAGCCTTGCAATAGTCCGAACGAAGCACAGCTTCGCCCGATAAATACTTTGCAGTTCAAAGCCAGCCCTGGCTGCGTGGAAACGGGCCGTTTCCGGAATGGGATTGTCTGCCAAATAACACCCGCTACATCGCTTCCAACCGATTGATCTTAAATTGGATGGATTCCATTTCCAGTTGCCTCTCCAGTTTTGACTGATAGCGGTTACTGGAAGTTGGTTTGGCTTCCAGTTCGAAGAGTTCTTTAAAGTGCTGGTCCTTTCGGGCATCAAAGGCCGGATCGGAAAGCTGTTCATACGAACGAAGGAGTTTCCGGATGTTCTGTTTCACTTCCTCAGAGGCTTTTTCTTTTTCCCCGATGGCTTCCAATCGCTTCAGGGACTGACGGTACCCACTCAACAGATTCTGGTGCGCTGTTACCCGGATCGATTCTTTGGTTTCGGGTTCCGGAATCATTTCGGATGGGGCAGTAAGTATCTCGCGAAGCAGCACCATTCGCCCCAAAGCCGGCATGTTGAGTGACCGCTTACCGATTTCTACCATGCTGAGCATGGATTTGGACATCCCCAGGAAAGAAGCCATCGCATCCATGGAAAATCCGATGAGACGGCGGAGATCGGCATATGTGAGTCGGTTGGACATTGGAATTGCAGTCTTACATAGAATAGGCCCTGGAATGAATTTTCTACGTGCTTTGATCAAGACGAACTCTAAACTCCATTTCCCAAATCCTTATTCAGTTGTGGACAGATGTAAGGCGATTCAATTTTGTCCACATTTTACTCCCGGAATTTTTGTGGACTTTTTCGGGGTTGGTCGAAAAAAGTCCACTTTTTTGTGGACTTTTTGAAAATGTTTTAGAAATGTCCACAAAATTGTGGACATTTCTGAGGCGAGTTTAAAATTGTCCACAATTTCTCACCAGAGTTTTTGTGGACGTGTTGGACGTCAGTTGAAAATGTACACAAATGATCTGGAATCTGGAATGGCCCTCATCGGTATCAAAGCGAATAGTTCGTACCAGACGGCAAATGGGGAAAGGGTCTCTATATGATTCTACCGATAGCAGGCGCCCAAGTGCGCCAGGATGATTTGCATTCTATTAATAATTTGGCGCTATTGGCGCCACTGTGAGCATCACTTATAATTCATAGTTCACCACTCATCACAAACCACGAATCACTCATATAAAAGGGCAAAAAAAAAACCACCCGTCGACTGGTGGTTTTGGATTTATGAAAGAAGGGGAAATCTGCTTATGCTGCAGTAAGCTCTGTTTCCCGTGCTTTCACGGCATCGATGAAAAGCTGGAGTTCATTGAGAATGAGGTTGGCGATGGCCAGGTCCAGCTGGATTCCAAGAAGTTGTACCACACCAAACTTTTCCACACGATTAC
>DAIRER010000267.1:0-3711 GCA_036795495.1 Pseudobdellovibrionaceae bacterium
CTCTGTGAAATGGCTTATCGGATTTCTAGAGAAAAGCATTTTCAGAGGATTTATTTTCCTTTGTCTGTTCAAAATGGATTATCTCAATTTAAAACTCAAAACTGGGGAGAGCAGCATATATTAGTTTGTCTTTGAAGTGCGTTGACTTTTTAATGTTCTGTCTTCAGCATAACATCAGTAAGCTGAGGGGATATCAATGAAAGAATTTTCAAAAAAAACTCGACAAGAAAATATAGAAAAACTTCAAAAAGAAGAGTTTGATCTTTTTATCATTGGGGGAGGAATAACAGGAGCCGGCATTGCGCGAGATGCCGCGAGCCGTGGAATGAAAGTGGCTCTGGTTGAAAAGAATGATTTTGCATCGGGGACCTCCTCAAGATCTAGCAAGTTGATTCATGGTGGAATTAGGTATTTAGAAAACATGCATTTTCATTTGGTTTACGAAGCCTTGAACGAAAGATCAAAATTATTTAAAATGGCCCCCCATTTGGTTCATCCCTTAGAGTTTTTGATTCCAATTTATAAAGACAGTCGGGTGGGTTTATGGACCCTTTCTATGGGCATGTGGCTCTATGATCTTTTGGCTTTATTTAGAGCGCCTGAGTTACATAAAAGATTTAATGTGGAAAAACTTGTTGAAAACTATCCATTACTAAAAAAAGAAAATTTATTAGGCGGATTTTCTTATTTTGATGCTTATATGGACGATGATCGATTGACGATTGAGACCTTAAGGTCTGCCAATGAGTTTGGGGCGGTGCTGGTGAATTATGCCGAAGTGGATTTAATTCAAAATGGAGCTCTTGTCGTTCGGGATCGTTTAAGTTCAGAAAAAATCAGTGTTAAAGCCAAGCACATTGTCAGTGCTATTGGTCCTTGGACAGATGTTTTGGGTTTAAAAGTATTTAAAGAATGGAGTGCGTGGTTAAGACCCACCAAAGGAATTCATTTGACCTTTGACAGATCAAGAGTGCCCCTCAAAACAGCAGTCGTTATGGCCACGGCAAAAGACAATCGAATTGTTTTTGCAATTCCACGTCATGAAATGGTGATAGTAGGTACAACAGATACGGACTATCAAGGATCTCTAGAAGACATCAAAGCAGAGCCAGAAGAAATTAAATATTTACTGGGCATTGCCAACGAGTATTTTCCGGGGGCGCAGCTAGAAGAAAAAGATATTTTAGCTACCTACGCAGGTGTTCGTCCCCTAGTTAAAGATGAGTCTTCTACAGAGGGAAAAACCAGCCGGGAGCATTTGATTAAATCCTATCCAATTGAGGATAAACATATAACTTTTGTGAGCGGGGGAAAGTACACAACCTATCGATTGATGGCCGAGCAAGTTGTTGAAGAGTGTCTTCGGTATTTTCCAATTGAAAAGCGAATTGATTTTCTAAGAAATGATACCTCATTGCCTATAAATCCATTGGTAAGCCTAGAAAATTATCCTATTTCATTAGAGCAAGTAAAAAGTTGGTCATTGCAATTTTCTGTGCCTTTAGAGGACATGCAGCGACTGGCGCTTCGTTATGGACTTGAGGTTATAGAATTATTTAAAGGCTCCCCGAAAGAGTTTTCTTTAATCGAAAAAGAAGCGTATTTTTGTTCCCAAAAAACCATGTGTCTCTTTCAAGAAGATTTTTTAAGATTGCGAACCCCCTTAATGCTTTCAAACCCTCAATTGGTCGAAAATTTAAAGTTGGACCGGGTTTTTAATCAATAAATTTTTGAGCAACAAAATAAGGAATAATAATATAAAGAAGGCTGTCTCGAATAAGGTAATAAAAGAAAACAATAATCCCGAGCTTCCATCCATACTGGCGGAATAGAGCTTTAAGTCCCGATTCTTTAAGAATAAGTTTTGCTTTTTTAATTTCTTTTCGAATTTCTTGAAACATAGCAACTCATACTATTTTATTTTAGGTCGAGCCAATAAGAAAAATCGATTTAAAGATTCTTATGGCGGCTCCCTTTAGGTTTACAAAATGCGTCATTTTAAGATTGAGAACGAGATACAAAAAAATATAATTGTTTTGTATCCTTAATGGACTTACAGCAATATAATTGCCGTGGATTCATTAGTGTATTCGGTAAAGGGAGTTAGTTTTGGCTGTTCAAAAATTATTAAAATCATTTGTATTTTTGATTCTATCGAGCCTTTCTTTTTTGTTTATCTCTTGTACTACAATGGATAAAAACTCTGACACCCCTGAGGGGGCTTTTGCGATTGCAGAAAATTTTGAAAAAGATGAAATGTATGAAGAATCGATCCGTCGATATACAGATGTAAAAAATCGATTTCCTTACAGTAGTTATGCAACCAAAGCTGAGCTGGCGATAGCCGATGTTTATTATAAACAAGAGTCTTTTTTAGAGTCCCAGTTGGCCTATCAAAACTTTCGAGAATTGCATCCAACGGCCACAAATATTGATTATGTCGTATTTAAAATCGGCATGAGTTTTTACAGTCAATTGCCGAATACAATAGATAGAGACCTTTCGTCAGCCCACAGTGCCATATCTACATTTGAAGAGCTTTTGCGAAAATATCCACAATCAGCTCATGCCGTAGAGGCCAAAGAGAATCAAAATAAAGCCTACCAAATGCTTGCCGAAAAAGAAAAATATATTGCAGATTTTTATTTCAAACGTGGAAATTTTGAAAGTGCACTGACTCGGTATGAAAATTTATTAAAGAAATATTCAGGTCAGGGATTTGAAGCCAATTCCTTATTAAAAGCAGGGTTGGCTGCAAAAAAATTGGGTCAGGATAAAAAGGCAAAAGATTTATATCTTGTATTAAAAGAAAGATTTCCAGAGAGTTCTGATACGAAGGAGCTCCAAGGGGAGTTGGGATTATGATGCCTTTTAAATCCGACCTCATAGAAGAGGCTCGTCGTAGTTTTATAGATGGAAATTATAAGGTGGCCGAGCCCATTCTGCAGCAGTTGATATTTCAAAACACAAAAAATCCTGAAGTTTATCAAATGTTGGCTACAATATATTATGATCAGGGTAAGTTTACTAAGGCCATACAAACATTTAAACGAGCTCTGGAAATTGACCCATCCTATACAGATGCGAGTGTTGGACTTTCGATTATTTTAAATGATCTAGGAAAGTATGAAGAGGGTCGAGAGGTTTTTGAAAAAGCTCAAAAATTTTTAGAAGACAGAAAATTTAAAAAAGATCCGTATATTGATGAAAAGATTGCCTCTAAACATGAGGAGCTTGCAGATCTGTATTTTCAATACAAACGATTTGACGAATCTTTAGAGCAGCTTCTAAAGGCCGACAGTTTATCGGCTCGAAAGCCAGAAATTCAAATGAGAATTTCTGAGGTTTATATTCAAATGGGAAATCCAGAGCGAGCCATTCAGGGATTGAGAATGCTTCTTAAAGACTATCCTCAGTTCACATTGGCAAGAATGAAATTGGGACAAATTTATTATAATAACAACAATATTGCTGCCGCTGTTGAGCAATGGGAGTCTGTTTTATCGAGAGACCCTCATCACAGAGAGGCTCTTCGTTTTTTAAAAATGGCACAGGCCGCGGGAATAACAAGTTTAGAGATTTAGTTTTAATATAGGTTAAAGGGAGGCTTCGATGAGATTACTTAAGGATGAAATGGTATCTTTTTTATCGGGCAAAGATATTGCTGAAATGACCGAGCGGTTAGCAAAAGAGATTCAACGCGATTACGAA
>DAIRER010000268.1:0-3708 GCA_036795495.1 Pseudobdellovibrionaceae bacterium
GCCCCAAACGCACGAGACCCGCATCCTTTACTCCATCAACATCAGAAAATGGAGCAACTCCCACGCCATGAACCGCGAGAAGCTTTTGAAGACTTGTATCCTGAGTTTCTGCAACAACGGACGTTTGAATACCTTGAAGTTTAAAATAGTGATTGAGATCATGCCTGAGTTTACTGTGGGTTGTAGGATACACAAAAGGTTTTCCATTTAATGATTTCGGGAAATCCCGCTTAAGTTTTTGAAACTGCTTACCCCCATAAACAGAAACTGGAAGTTTTGCAATAGACTTAGAAAAAACCTGGGCCTCTTCCAGCGCTTGAGAGGGGTAATTCGAAACAAGTAAATCAATTTTGTGAGCGCGAAGTTCTCGAAAAAGCTCATCTCCCTTTCCTTCAAGGATTGAAACTGAACATGGAGATATTTTATAGGCAGCCAACACCATCGATAAAATAACGCTTTTGGGGACACTATCCAACGTGCCAATTTGTAAATGCGGCTGATCTTCTGGCGTTCGATCTTTAAGAACCTCTAACATCTCATCACCCAGTCGAAAAATTTCATTGGCGTAATCCAATGCCGCTTTTCCTGCATCTGTTAAAATAAGCTTTCGGTTTCGCCTTTCGAATAAGGGACGCCCTACCATATCTTCAAGCTGTTTTAGCTGTGCGCTGAGCGTGGGTTGCCCAATGTGAAGTTTTTCCGCGGCTCGCGCTATCCCCCCAGTGATGGCGATCATTCGAAAATAAAACAAGTGATGATAATTAAGCCATTGCATTGTTTTTACTCCATTTGTTTACTTTGTTTTTAACGAAGTATTCTATACTATTTATCGTCTTTTCAAAAGCTTTTTTTAAGACTACACTGGTGTGATCATTATACAAAACCACTGGAGGTATTTATGACTTGGTTTAAACGTATTGGACTTTTTCTAGCTGTAAACATTCTTGTAATGGTTACGATTTCAACAATTTTAAATGTTTTTGATGTGAAGCCCTACCTCACACC
This sequence comes from Pseudobdellovibrionaceae bacterium, assembly GCA_036795495.1. Lineage (GTDB taxonomy): Bacteria > Bdellovibrionota > Bdellovibrionia > Bdellovibrionales > Bdellovibrionaceae > DAIRER01. Next base: position 1,006 of record DAIRER010000268.1, read on the forward strand.
TTATGGATTAGACTATCAGTCCTTAATGATTTTCTGTTTAGCCTGGGGTATGGGTGGTGCCTTTATCTCACTTGGATTATCCAGAATTATGGCGAAATGGATGATGGGAGTTCAAATTGTCCCTGTCGACTCACACGACCCAGAACTGCGTGAGCTGGTCCGAATGGTCCATGAACTCTCTAGAAATGCCCATCTCTCTGTCATGCCTGAAGTGGGTGTGTATGAATCTCAAGAAGTAAATGCTTTCGCTACAGGTCCAACAAAATCAAGGTCACTGGTTGCCGTTTCGACAGGCTTACTTCAACAAATGAGACGAGAAGAAATCAAAGGCGTCCTTGGACATGAGGTGGCCCATATTGCAAACGGCGACATGGTAACCATGACACTTGTTCAAGGTGTGGTGAATGCCTTTGTGATGTTTTTGGCTCGTGCTATTGCTTACGCAATAACTATGGCTAAGGGACAAAGCAGTGATGAACAACAAGGAACACCGGCATCCTTTTATGTCGTTCAGTTTGTCCTTGAAATTGCTTTTATGATTTTAGGTTCAATGGTTGTTTCTTGGTTTTCACGATACCGAGAGTACCGTGCGGACTCGGGTGGAGCCCATTTAGCCGGACGAGGCAATATGATCCAAGCCCTTGAAGGATTAAAACGTACTTTTGAAAACATTGATCCTTCTGCTCAGTCCGCTGTTCAAACAATGAAAATCTCCAGCCAACCCAGTCGATTTATGAAATTATTTTCAACCCATCCCCCACTCGAAGAACGCATTGAGCGACTTAAAAGAGGCAATACATGAAAGACCTAGTTTCAACAATTTCTGTTGCCCCTAGTTGGTTATGGATTTCCTTTTGTGTAGGAATATTTGTCCTTCTTTTAATCGATTTAAGCCTCTTTGGAAAAGAGGCTCATAAAATTTCTCGTAAAAAAGCCCTAATAGAGAGTGGAATTTGGATTAGCGTTGCCTTAGCTTTTAATCTTTGGTTTGGTTTTACCTATGGCAAAGAACTTGGACTAGAATTTCTAACAGGGTACTTGGTCGAAAAAAGTTTAAGTATCGATAATCTATTTGTCATTTTGCTTATTTTTAGTTCTTTTCGAATTCCAGACACGCATCAACACAAAGTTCTATTTTATGGAGTCCTTGGCGCGATTGTTCTGAGAGCTTTTTTTATTATCGTTGGCGCCCAGCTTCTGCATCTGTTTCATTGGATCCTCTACGTTTTTGGAGCCATCCTCGTTATTACAGCTATCAAGTTTTTACGTGAAACCGATGAAAAAATTGATGCTAAAGAGAATTGGTCCATTCGACTTCTTAAAAGATTTATTCCAACGACAACCTCATTTAATGGAAATCATTTTTTTCTGGTCGAAAATGGCGTGCGTAAAGCTACCCCTTTGTTTCTGGCTTTGTTTGTCATTGAAATTACAGATTTAATTTTTGCAGTAGATTCAATTCCTGCGGTATTTGCCGTAACACAAGATGCTTTTGTCGCTTTTGCATCAAATATCTTGGCCATATTAGGTTTAAGAGCGCTTTATTTCGTTCTTGCGGACTGGGTTGGAAAACTAAGATATCTCAAACCAGGATTGGCCGCAATTTTGGGATTTATTGGTATCAAAATGCTAATTATGGAGTTCTTTAAAATTCCAAGTTGGGTTTCTCTACTTGTTATTTTCTCAATTCTCACCACCGCCGCCCTAAGTTCTTGGTATGTGGCAAGACTTGAAGAAAAGAAATTAAAATAGGACAAAGCTTATATTTATCCAGAATCTAGGAAAGCTTTCTCAATTCTGAGAAGTTTTTCTAGATTCTTATTATGAGTAGTTGCTGTAAAATTAATAATTATTTTGGCATCTAATTTGCTATTGATTTTCTCGCAGACAATTTTGTCGGTATCTTGGAGAAAAACATGAGAAAATTATTTTCAAATAAATTTATGGTCATTTTAATTTTAATTGCAAGCGTGCACATTCCTCAGTTTGCAAAAGCCTCTGGAATATTAGATTCCGGATGTATCGCATTAAATGGCGTGCAACACCTTCCAATGACCTATAAGGCATACCCCATGGTTAATGCAGAAACATGCCAAAAAATTGAAAAATTCAATCATGCTGCAAAAGCTATTTCCATTGGAATTATTCCCATTGGAGCCGTTGCCTTAGTCCCCGGAGTAAAACAAGCTCTCTATAAAAGTATTCTAGATGTTGGGATTCTGCTAGGTTCTTCTCCTGCTATTGCGACCATCTCAATTATGACTGGCACGGGACTATTTATAGCTTATGTTGTATTACAAGCCACAATACTTGAGTGCCAAACAATGAAGTCAGAGCATCTAAAACAAGAAATACTTGAGGACTTATATAAAAAATATGGAGTATTTCCTGCCAACCACAACATTCCATTAAAAATAAATGATGGTATTATTTAATTAAAGGAGAATTTATGCGATCTGAGTTTATGAGCGAATATATTTTATTATTCATTTGGTTTTTATTAACTATAGCTCAACTTGTATTGATTACAAAAACAATAAAAATCAAAAATTTGATGAATTATTTGATGATTTTAAACTTATTAACCCTGTGGGTAATCAATGTTTTTGGAATGTTTGAACTCACAGACCTTAGTAATCTTGCATCTTTAAATATATCTACGGTTGTATTTACCTCAATTATCTTTTTTAAAGCATTGAAATA
>DAIRER010000269.1:0-3706 GCA_036795495.1 Pseudobdellovibrionaceae bacterium
GTTCTTAGCTTCACAACAGTGCCAGCACTTGCAAGTTTACTTCTATCAGCAAACACAAAAGATAAAGAACCAAGACTAATGATCGTGTTTCGTAAATATTATTTACCGTTGCTAGATCTTGCAATTAAGTATCGTCAGAAAACAATGATTGCAGGTGGGGTTGCGGTTATTTTAGGAGTTGTCTTATTCATGACAAGAGGCTCTGAGTTTTTACCTCAACTGAGTGAAGGTTCTTTTGCTTTTCATATGATAAGACCTGTTAATGTCAGCTTAACTCAATCTATTGAGTTTCAAGAAAAAGCTGATGTGCTTGTAAAAGAATTTCCTGAGGTGAAAGATGTTTTTTCAAGAATTGGAACTTCAGAAGTTGCTACAGATCCAATGGGCGTAAATGTCGCTGACTCATATATAATGTTAAAGCCTAGATCTGAATGGCCTAAATCCGGGTGGAGCGCCAAAACATATGAAGAGCTAGTTCAAGCTATCGTTGCAAAGCTTGAAAAGCAATTACCTGGCCAAAGTTATCTGGCATCTCAACCAATTCAAATGAGGTTTAACGAACTTCTCGAAGGCACTCGAGCTGACGTAGCTGTAAAAATTTATGGACCTGACCTAAAAACGTTGATGAATCTTGGGCAAGAAGTTCAAGAAATTGTCAAAGGTGTTAAAGGCGCTGGAGACGTTGAAACCGATATGGCAGGGACATCGCCGGTGTATAGGATCTCTCCCAAATCCGATTTATTATCCAGCTACGGTGCCAGCTTATACGATGTATTGGAAACCATATCAGTCGCGCTTGGTGGCGAAGAAGCGGGTTATATTTATTCTGCCGAAAGAAAGTACCCTCTAATCGTGCGACTCAACGATAAGGACCGTGGAGACATTCAAACAATTGAAAGCTTACCAGTTGGTTTAGCAGGGAATGCGACCACTCCACTTTCTAATTTAGCAAAAATGAGTTTTCAAGAAACCTATGGCTCAGTTAACCGTGAAAATTCATCTAGAAGATCTACCGTAATGATTAATCTGCGTGGCAGGGATACGGAGTCTTTCGTCACGGAAGCGCAGAAGAAAGTTGCTGATACAATTAAAATGCCATCTGGATATTTTATTGAATGGGGCGGAAATTTTAAAAATTTACAACAAGCCAAGCAGCGATTGTTCATTTTAACTCCAATAGCTCTGGCAATTATTTTAGCTATGATTTACGCAGCCTTTGGCAGTCTGCCACAAACCTTTCTAATTTTTAGCTGTGTTCCACTTGCTCTCGTTGGTGGAATTGTAAGTCTAATGCTTCGAGGGTTACCGTTTAGTATTTCTGCTGGAATTGGCTTTATTGCTCTTTCAGGTATTGCAGTCTTAAACGGCGTGGTATTGGTAAATTATTTTAATCAATTGCGCACGACTGAAGGTCTTACAGGTATCGAGCTGGTTAAAAAGGCAACAACAATCCGATTGAGACCTGTTCTGATGACAGCACTAGTTGCAATCTTTGGATTCATTCCAATGATGATTTCAACTGGTGTTGGCTCCGAGGTGCAAAGACCTCTGGCAACCGTTGTGATCGGCGGAATTCTTTCGTCAACATTACTGACGTTAGTCGTTTTGCCCGTGTTGTATTTAGTGTTTGAAAAGCACATGCAAAAATTTAGTCAAAAATTTTCTCATTAAGGGGGAGGAATTATGAAAAACATTATCTTAATATTTGCAGCAGCATTCGCGCTGACTGCCTGCGATCAAAAGGGCTCTGCTGATAGCACAAAAGATAGAGCCGCAGCTGAGCAAGAAGGCGCCAATAAAGTTGAAAATGACAACCTGGCACAGAAAGCTCAAAAAATGGAGCGTGATCTAAGCGATCGACACTTCTTTTACGGCGCAATCGAAGGACAATACCAGGGAACTGTTCAAGTTGGAGGCCAACCCTACAATATCAAATTCAATTTTGTCAGAAGTCACCTAGATAAGCGGGAAGACTTCTGACAAAATTCAATATCAAATTCAATTTTGTCAGAAGTCTTCCCGCTTATCTAGGTGACCGAGTTAGACAATTGAGTGAAATTGAAAATGATCTCAATAATCTTTATTTCTACATTCAGGTTGTTCAATGGCACCCAGATGATCCTTCCTCAGCGGTTGGTTGTCGCGTAAGTCAGATTAGGCCTGATATGCAATCAGGAGTTATGACCATTGCTTCAGCTGATTGTCCAAATCTCTACACCGTTTTACTCAGTGATTTAGTCACCGAAAAAACTTCAGGTATTAATGAGAAGGCCGGAAATACCGCTAATAAAATTCGACAAAGAGAAACTGCTCAAGTCGAAGCTTTAGAGGGTTCTGTACAGCCAACATCCAATGCTAGTACTTTTAACTTTTCTGTTTCAAGAATTAAGCAGGAGTTACAATGAAATATCTATTAATACTATCGTTGTTTCTAAGTTTAGACTCAGTTGCATCTGAAAAGCAAAAAATTGAACTTCCAGAAGTTGTGAAAAGAGTTAGTAGCAACAACTATAAAGTCTACGAAAATGCGTTGAAGGTTTATCAGGCAAAAACCAATATTGAAAAAGCGAGGGCTGATTTACTTCCTCGGCTAAATATTTGGAGTATTGCAAAAAACATTACTGATCCAACGTCAATTCTTGACATGATTTCAGATATTGCTCCATTTTTAGTTCCTGCAAATTGGTTTCGGTTACAAGAAATCAAGTTGCTGTATTTGGCTGAAAAAGAAGGCTATAGAGCCTTATGGGGTAATGAAGTCCACGTAGCAAAAGCTCTCTATACACACCTAGTTTTTGACGAAAGACTTTTGCAACACGTCCAAAGCAGTATTGATGAGCTTGATAAAATACATAAAATCGTTAAAACTCGTGAGACCTTTGGTGGCGCCCAGCCCGGAACTGCACGTGATATAGAAATTAAACTGCTCGGACTGCAAGAGGATGAACAAAATCTTCAGCTTTTAATTAAACATGAACATGATGAGCTGTCATATGCGCTTGGTTATTCTTCAGACACGGATTTAGTGCTTGAACCAGTTGCTATGCCTGTGTTTGAAAATCTTGAACCAATTCAGAGTAAAGAATACGAGTTTAGGGTGCTATCTATGAGCCCCGAAAGAAGACAATTTGATCACTTTTTATCTGCACTTTCTCAAGTTAAAAAAGAAATCGAATATTCATTTTTAGGTGGAAGTAGTATGAGTCGCGGAGTGGCCGGAGGCATTTTTGATAATCTCCCATCAGGGAATGGTCTCGGTTTTGGAAATGGCGCTTCACTTAAGATAATTGATGCTCAAAAAGAAATTATGAAAACTCAAAAAATAGGTGTTGAAGAGACGCTCAAGAGACAGTTACGAGCTGTGGCTAATCAATTTAACTCTGACATTTTTAACTATAGCAATTTTAAACGTAGAGTAGAATTATCACGAGAAAGTAAAAATGCACTACTTCGTAGAGTACAACTTGGCGAAAATATTGATGTGTTGGAGTTGTCAGAAAGCTCTCGCAATCAAATTCAAGCAGAAACAGCCCTATTTGCGGTCCAATTTCGCACACTAAATAGTCAGGACAGATTTAATAGACTTATTTTTAATGAAGATTATTCTATGAATCCACCGCTGATTGATTCTTTGAAAGGGGGAAAACCATGAAACAATTTCTAAAACTAGTTACTGTTCTTCTTTTTTTAACGGGTTGTCCAAGCG
>DAIRER010000270.1:0-3698 GCA_036795495.1 Pseudobdellovibrionaceae bacterium
CTCTAGGACCACTTCTTTTACAACAAAACTAATAGAACCCTGTAGATCTGAGGATCCCATTTTAAAGGTGTAATGCTCATCGGATAAAAAATCATAGAGGCTAAAAAAAGACTTTTTAAAATCTTGTTCGAAATCCACTAGGCCTTTGAGGCTTTGATTCTGATAATACATTTTAAGAGACTCTGAATCCGAAGTTTCTGCTAAAGAAACTTTTAAAAGTGCTGTGCTCACGGAGTCTCTGCCTTCCAAAGCTTTTCAGAAATATTATGAATATGGTTTAACCAGCGGCTGAGGACGAAGAAAAAATCACTCAAGCGGTTTAAATACGCTTGAACCATCGGGTAAGACGGGTCTTGGGCTTCGACGGCATTCGTTTGACGTTCAGCTCTGCGGCAAACAGTTCGCAAAATATGGGCGGAGGTCGCTAAAAAGTGTCCTTGAGGGAGAATAAAATTTTTAAGTGGAATAAGTTCTGCATCCAGTCGATCAATGCATTTTTCTATGCGTTCCAAAGACGCTGGTGAAACTTGAGGAAGTTGAGAAATCATTTGAACATCGTTACAAGCCAATAGACTTCCAACATTAAAGAGTTGAGATTGTATTTCATTGAGAAGATCCAGTATTTCTTTGAATTGTATATCTTTGGGTGGAGGGCTTTCATTGAGCTGTGTTATAAATTGTCCTAAAAAAGCATTGAGTTCATCAACGGTGCCATAGGCCTCGACGCGCCGATGGAACTTATCAACATTTGACCCATCAACGAGGCTTGTTTTTCCTAGGTCCCCTTTTTTTGTATATATTTTTGATCGTGGTGCTGTTGTCATCTCAATAGTTTCACTGTAGTCTCTTCAACAGTCAACTCACGGAGAACAGATGTTGTTATTTACGATACCCCATTCAGGTGAAAAAATTCCCGAGATGGCTCCCTGGTTAAAATCATTGGAGCCTCAAGTCCTTATGTGCGATGTGGATCGGTACGTCGATCAGCTTTATGAAAAAACTTTGTCTGAATTCAAGATTCCTTTCGTTAAAACAGAGTGGCATCGTTATGCTGCAGATTTAAATCGTATTCCTGAGGATGTGGATGCAAATTCTGTTGTGGGGAGTGTCAATCCAAAAGGAGCGCAGGATCGTGGATTTCATTGGGTTAAAACCACTCACGGAGAAAGTATTTTAGGAACTCCAATGAGTTTTCAAAATCACCAACAGCTTGTTGAACTTATTTATAAACCTTTTCATTTAAGTATAGAAAATATAAGTAAAAATTTAATTAAAACTTATGGAGTTATTTATCATATTGATGTTCACAGTATGCCCGGTCGTGGAACGGCGATGCATCGAGATCCTGGTGAAGATCGAGCTGATATCGTGATCAGTGATCAATTGCAAAAAAGTTGTAGCCCTCAGTTTCGAGATCTTGTCATAGCCGCCTACGTCACGGCGGGCTTTAAGGTCGGTTACAACTGGCCTTATTTGGGGGGGCGTGTCACAGAGCAATATGGAAATCCGAAAAAAAACCATCACACACTTCAAGTTGAGTTGAATCGAAAACTTTATATGGATGAAGAAAGTAAAGAAAAGTTAACAACATTTCCAAAAGTTCAAGCGCAGTTGAAACAGGCCGTAGAGTACATTACGATGGGTCTCGATGCGATGAACTCTCAGAGTGAGAATAAAAAATGAAAAAGTGGATTAAGCCTTTAGCCTCTTTAAAACTGGCTATTTTTATTTTAACAGCCTTGGCCATTGTTACGGCTGTGGGAACATTTGTTGAAGCGCGCTACGATGCCTATGCTGCAAGAAAATTAGTTTATGAGAGGTTCTGGTTGATCGGAACTTTAATTCTTTTAGTCATCAACTTAACGGCGGTGATGGTGGATCGTTGGCCCTGGAAACGTCGCCATGCCTCGTTTGTTTTGGCTCATATTGGAATTATTGTTCTTATATTAGGATCCTATTTGACTATGAAGTGGGGCCTGGATGGAAATTTAGTCCTACCGATCAACGATTCCAATCGATTTGTTCAGACGAGCCAAACAGAACTTGCCGTATATACTTCTCAGGATGGGGATAAATACACTGAAACCTATAAAAAAAATGTCGATTTTTTTATGAATCCCCCTTCCGTTGATAAACCAGTTCTCATCCCTACCTTTGGTGAGCCGATTCGTATCATAGACTATAAAAAGTATGTGAGTTTTTCTCGAAAGGTTGAAAGTAGTGAATCTCCTCAGGCGGGAAGAGCGCTGCGTTTTCAGATGGTGAGTGATCGGGTCAGTCAAGTGGATTGGCTGGTCCAACCCCGCAAAGGAAAGACTGTTTCTGTAACTTTAGGATTGGCTCAAATCCACCTAGGGGAACCTCCCAAAGAGGGGCGCGGATTCAATGAAATTTATATAGATTATAAAGAGGCTGAAAAAAAATTATCTTACACCTTATTTAAAAAGGATCAGCTGACGCCCTTTAAAAAAGGATTTGTGCAAGAAGGTCAAGATTTTGAAACGGGCTGGATGAATATGAGTTTTAAAGTTTTAAGATTTTTTCCACACTCTGTAGAAAATTGGGATATTACAGAAAAAGACGCTCCGACTCCTTTAACATCCTCTGCGGTGCAAATCGAATTTCAAAATAAAAAACAATGGATGCTTTTAAATGATCAGGTCAAGCTTTTTACACCCCAAGGGGTTTCCATTGTGAGCTTTCGTAATGAGCTAATCCCCTTAGAATTTTCAATTTTTTTAAAAGAGTTTATTATGGATCGTTACCCGGGAATGGATAAAGCGATGTCATATAAAAGCATTGTGCAACTGCCTGGTGATATTGAAAAAGAAATTTCAATGAATGAGCCTTTAAAGTATGAGGGGCTCACTTTTTATCAAGCCAGTTTTCAAAATGATGAAACGGGAAAGCCCGTGCGTTCTGTTCTGTCTGTAAATTATGATCCAGGCCGCTTTCTAAAATATTTAGGGTCGTTATTAATTTCTTTGGGAATTATTTTATTATTTTATTTTAGAAATCTGAAATTTAAATCTGAGTGAAAAATGAATGAGGTACAGCTATGAATAAGTTTTTGAGTTTGGCTTTAAAATGGACAAAAGCATTTTTGGTTTTGTTTTTAATTTTTCAATCGGTTGTTGCTTTTGGATCTCCAGGGGATCGACTTAAGTATTTACCGATACAAGATTCAGGACGAGTGAAGCCCTTTGATTCTTTTTCAAAGGAAATGTTGAAACTGGTTTATGGAAAAGCAGAATACCAGGGGCGTCCGGCCCATGAGGTTGTTTTAACATTCTTTTTAACTCCCGAGGTGTGGGGCGATAAACCAATTTTTGAACTGCGCAATTTCCAGATTTTAGAAATATTAGGACTTGATATTCATCAAAGATATTTTAAAGGTGCCGACCTATTTTTAAACGAAAAACTTTTGACCTTAATGCAAGACTTGCAAGCCAAAAGAGATTCCAAGGAAAAGTTAACACCCTTTTTTCAAGCCCTTCAACGTCTTGAAAGTCAGTATTATGTTTTTCAACAGCTTTCCATGGGAAAATTATTACGATTTTTGCCTCCGACGGAGGGAACTCAGTGGTTATCCATGGATCAAATGGAGGGTTCGGAAAAAGTGGCTTTTGAGGCCCTGGCAAAGGCTTTTGCTCAATATATTGGAACATTAAATAACACAGGAGCCGAAGCAAAAAAGG
>DAIRER010000271.1:0-3698 GCA_036795495.1 Pseudobdellovibrionaceae bacterium
TTTATTGTATCTGATGAAGTTTTTTCAAACACTTGTTGGAAATTGGGGTTTTGCTATAATTTTACTAACTCTAACTGTTAGAGTTATCGTTTTACCATTTAATATCATGTCGATTCGTTCTTCAAAAGCAATGCAAAAAGTTCAACCACTTCTTACGTCAATTCGTGAAAAGTATAAAGATGACCCGCTGACGTTGAATAAAGAAATGATGTCTGTGATGAAACAAAATGGTGCAAATCCAATTGGTGGATGTTTACCAGCGTTGTTACAGATCCCGATATTTTTAGCACTTTATCGCGTGATTGGATCCAGTGTAGAGCTTTATCAGTCCCCATTTGTAGCTTGGATTGGAGATTTAAGTTCCCATGATCCATTCTATGTTTTACCTGTGTTAATGGGATTAACGATGTTTGTTCAACAAAAAATTACACCAACACCCATGGATCCTGTTCAGGCTAAAGTTTTAGCCTTTTTACCAATTATAATGTCCCTATTTATGCTTCAACTACCCAGCGGATTAACGCTTTATATGTTCGTCAGTGCTTTATTTGGAATTATTCAACAGTATATTTTAATGAGAGATAAAAACAAAACTGCGTAAACCTTAGAGGAGGAAAAATGGCAGGATTTTTTAGCCGATTATTTGGCGGTAAAGAGAAGTCTTCAAAATCAGAAGCTCAAACTATAGTAGAAAATACATTAGAAGGAATAATAAACTCGGGTGGATTTTCTATAGAATATGATTTGAAAGTCGTTGCAGAAGAAAAAGATAATACTTTTTATATAGTTCTTTCTGGCTCTGATGAAGAAATTTTTAAAGATCACAAAGGTCAAGTTTTAGACTCTGTTCAATTAATTTTAAAAAGAGTACTTCAACATCATCTTCCCGAAGATCGAACAAATATTGAAGTAGATTGTGGTGGTTTTAAAGAAGAAACAATGCAAGCTCTTATCGAACGTGCTGAAAATCTAAAAACTATTGCTATTGAGCAAAATAAATCCGTTTATTATCGAGCTTTACCACCTAAAGAACGGAAAGTAGTACATCAGTATCTAGCAAAAGACCCTCGTGTCAAAAGTAGATCACTTGGCGAAGGTCTCTATAAAAAAATTAAAATTTTCCCATCTAATGAAAACTTGCGTTGATGGGAATTTAGATACGATTTGCGCGCGAACGACTCCCCCAGGAATTGGCGGAGTCTCTGTAGTTCGCTTGAGTGGTTTAAATTCACTGAGTTTAATTAAAAAACTACAAAACAACTTACCTGAAAATTTAGAATCCCATCGTGTGTATTATGGTTTTTTAAAAGATCAAAATTTAGAACCGATTGATGAAGTATTAACTTCCTATTTTGAGGCGGGTAGATCTTTTACGGGTGAAGATGTTGTAGAGATTTCTTGTCATGGAAGTCCGTATATTGTTGAAAAAATTCTAAAGGTATTAATATTTTTTGGAGCTCGTATGGCTGAACCAGGAGAATTTACCTTTAGAGCTTTTATGAATGGCAGAATAGATCTATTGCAGGCAGAAAGTATTTACGCCCTTATTCATAGTCAAAATAAATCAGCTGCAGATTTGGCTCTTAGAAATTTAAAAGGAGTTTTATCTGACGAAGTCCATCGAATTGAAGATGATGTGACTTGGTGTTTGGCTCATATTGAATCCAACATCGATTTTACCTCCGAAGGCTTGGACCTCTTACCCAGAGACTTAATTTTAAACAAACTTAAAAATTCCAATTTAGTTATTTCTAAATTGATTCAAAGTTTTACGTATGGTCGTATTTGTAATGAGGGCTTAAATATCACCATTATTGGAGAACCCAATGTTGGAAAATCAACTCTATTTAATCTTTTACTTGAAGAAGAAAAAGCCATAGTCACTGAGATTCCAGGAACGACTCGGGATCTTTTAGAATATAAAATAATTTATCAAGGTCTTCTTTTTAATTTTTTAGATACTGCCGGTCTTAGGACTGAAACGAAAGATAAAATTGAAAAATTGGGAATTGAGAAAACAAGAAAAAAAATCGTAGAGTCTGAATTTTTAATTCTTGTTTTAGACGTCTCAAAACCTGATTTAACTCCCGAAGAAGTTCAATTGCTTCAAGTTCTTGATCCCAAGAAATGCCTAATCATTTTCAACAAATCCGATATTGTAAAAAATTCTGAATATTTTAACCGTACATGCTCTAAAATCAGCTCAGAACTTTCTGTTAAATTTAACTCTAATGAAATTAAGCAGTTTATTTCAAAAAATATACTTCAGATTTCTGCCCAGAATGTAGATTCTAGGGCGATTGTTTTGGATAAAATTCATAGTTTTGTCTTTGATTTAGGACGAGATAATGAGGGACTTGCAATTTTTAACTCAAGGCAATATGAGTATCTCAAAAGGGCCGAAGATTTGATTTTTGAATCTATAGAGTTATTTAAAACAAATGTGGGAGAAGAAATTTTAGCAATTCCATTAAAGTCTGCATTGTTAGAGATTCAAAAAATGCATGGAACTTATTATGAAGATCAAATTTTAGATCGTGTTTTTAAAGAATTTTGTATAGGTAAGTAGTAATTTTTATGAGTATTGATTTTGATGTCATTGTTGTTGGAGCCGGTCATGCGGGAGTTGAAGCTTCTCTAGCGTGTTCGCGTTTAGGGCTATCTACCCTGTTGGTCACATCAAATAAAGATCGTATTTCTTATATGAGCTGCAATCCCTCTATTGGGGGCTTAGCCAAAGGGCATATGGTCCGCGAGTTGGATATTTTAGGTGGCGAAATGGGTAAAGCTGCTGATTTTTCTTGTATACAATTTAAAAGATTAAATGCTTCAAAGGGTCCCGCCGTAAGGGGCACGCGAATGCAATGTGATAAACACGTTTATTCAAATTATATGACAGAGGTCGTTTTAAACCAACCCCAACTCAAATTACTCGAGTCTGAAGTTAAAGAAATTATTTTAAATGAACATAAATGTGCCGGTGTTGTTTTATCAGATGGCTCTAGTATTAAATCTAAAGCTACAATTATTACTACCGGTACTTTTATGAATGGTGTCATGCACAGTGGATTAAAACAAACCTCTGGTGGTCGTGTTGGTGATCGAGCTACTGTAGGATTATCTGATCAACTTTTGAACCATGGATTTAGTGTTAAAAGACTTAAAACAGGCACACCAGCAAGACTTCATAAAGATTCCATTGATTGGAATAAACTAGAACCTCAATATGGAGATAAAAAACCCTATCCATTTAGTATTAAATCTCCTAAAGATTTTCGTCTTTCTCAGATTGCTTGTTATTTATCTAGAACATCTGAAAAAACCCATGAAATTATTAGAAATAATTTAGATAAATCACCTATGTATTGTGGTGTTATCGAAGGAGTTGGGCCAAGATATTGTCCAAGTATTGAAGATAAAGTAGTACGTTTTTCAGACAGAACGAGTCATCAAACTTTTTTAGAACCCGAAGGATTAAATACAGATCTTATTTATCTTCAAGGTATTTCAACCAGCTTACCCGAGGATGTACAAGATCAGTTTTTAAAAACAATTGAGGGATTAGAAAACGTGAAAGTTGTCAGGTATGGATATGCCGTTGAATATGATTATTTTGAACCTGATCAAATTCGACACACCTTAGAAACGAAACCCATCGAAAACTTATTTTTTGCGGGACAAATTAATGGAACTTCTGG
>DAIRER010000272.1:0-3693 GCA_036795495.1 Pseudobdellovibrionaceae bacterium
TTGACGTCGAAGGAAGTAAAATCACCTTTAAAGAAACCTTTCGAATTTTAAAAGACATATTTCGGGTCTATCTTGGATCGAAATAAGTATTTGCTTTCTACTGTTAATTATATCGCTGAATCTCTGGTCCACTTACCACTTGATCGCCCATCGTTTGCTGGCAACGATTAAAGGAACAGACCACATCACTAAAAATTTTACACAAATTCAAAGCAGTATCTATGAGCTGTTCGAGCGTCACCCTAAAAACCTATTTCGGATGATGAAATTTGTTAAGGACATTTGGATACCAAAACTCCAATCCGTCTATGAATCGGCCCCATCCAACTCCGAGCTCAACCAGCAGATAAGAGCTTTCTTTGTTTCACTAAAAATGATGAACCCTGAAATTTTCAGTAATCTCCAACTTAAGGAGGCAGCTAGTCCACCACTGAGCGGTAAGGTAAATGTTGCGAGTGCCGGGAAAAAGGCCTGTGTTCCGATCATTTTTCACAAGCTTCTCTTTTAACTATCTACGTTGAGGAAACTGGCGGAGAGGGCGGTTTTGCTTTCTCTCCTCAGTTAAATCTTTAATAACACTCACATCACATTTTTCCCCAATAGGGAGAAAGAAGCAATATGAAGCAAGAGAGTTTTTACGCAACCTTGAGCTTGAGCTTTGGATTGAGTTTTTCATAAAGCGTAATCAAACGATCCGTAGAAAATTCATCCAAACGATTGCGAAGAATCTTGCTGACCTTAGTTTCATCAACCCCCATTAATTTCGCCAATTCCCGCTGAGATATTTTTGTTCTCAGTTTATAACCAACGATTTTTTGTTGAATATCATGGCGAAACTTTTCTAATGGAGTCATATCTTCTGGGGGCGCCAAAGTCCATAGATCCTCCTTCTCTATCTTTTTAATAACTCGCTCAATTTCTTTTCTGCTAGGCCATGCCATATTCACCTCCGGTATGCGTTAACAACCCCTATGTAGATTTGGTAATCTTCCAATAACCAAATCAGACGATAAGTCTTTCCGTCCAAACTTAATTCTTGTGCAAAATAAGCAAAGGGGGGATCCTCATCCTGAGGATCAAGAACCTCTCCGTTAAGTAAATGAACCAAACGAAGAATGATCCCATTCCATTAAAAATAATGTCGATGTTATATTCTCGGCGCCTCATAACTACATCCTAGCAAAAATAGCCATATTTAGCAAGTTATTGGCTTGAACCGATAGATTTTATTTATATCGGCCTTGGGTTCCTTGTACTCTAGCCTTTCGGTTCTGTCTTTCAGTTCGAGACCAGATTTCCTCAAATAGACATTGGTGGTTTCCATATCGCTATCTCTATGACCAACAAGATGGCCATAGCCCTTGGGATAGTGTCGTGGACGGCCTTGTCTAAATAGGTCGTCCGTAACTTACGAAGAGTTCCTCTTTTCACTTTTGTCGTTAGTTTGAAACTAACGACAGCGGCTAACGACAAAATCACGACAATTGCCGTTATTTCGGCTTATTTTGCCTTATTTATCAGCAAGGACGACTTAAGACTCTTTTGTGGGTTAAGCTCAAGAAACCCTTCAGGATTTCTTGAAATTTAGTTTGTTTTATTTTGTTCTAGTTTTGGTGAGCGCAAAATGGCGGAGAGGGCGGGATTTGAACCCGCGGTACTAGTTTTGCCAGTACGAGCGTTTAGCAAACGCTTGGTTTAAGCCACTCACCCACCTCTCCGAATTTTTATTTTGTGGGAAAACATTTAAGCTTAATTAAAATACTTATAGGGGACTAAACTGCCATAGGCTTTATTTGAATGCAAGAATCGTTTTTTGCTCATTCATAAAATATTTAAATGCTTAAAAATGCTTAAATTAAAGGCATTCTCTGAATGAGTTCTTGATTTTAAAGAATCTAAGCCATATAAGTACGACCTTAATTTAGATTTACTTCGTGCGGCCGTAGCTCAGTTGGATAGAGTACCTGACTACGAATCAGGTGGTCGGTGGTTCAAGTCCTCCCGGCCGCACCATTTTTTCTCAATCCTTTGAATAAGCTCCAAGCTTTTTAAAAGAGCTGGAGCCAGCGATCAAACTCTTTCATGATTTCCAGTTGTTCTTTTTTACGAGTTTGTTCTTCTTCAAAGTATTCCTGGCCGGGCACTTCTATAAAACGATCTGAAAAGATTTTTAAGCTGCGATCATAAACAAAGGCCCCGATTTTGTTCGCATAAGTAATCAGCGTTGCTTTTGTCTCGGGCTTTATGCGATCCGAATAGTTGTATCGCTTTAATAGCCCCTCAATTAATAGAGCATCTTCGGTAAATAGATCCGTGATGGTCTGAGGATTATTTAAAGAAATCGAGGATAAATTTCTGGTTTTTTGAGAGTCTTGTAAAAGGCTATCGACCCATTGTGTGTAATCTGCAATCAAGCTTTTCGCGTTCCTAAGGTAGAACCCGTTATTTGTATCCATATAGTAACTCCGAACGTCTGCATTTGCAGAACCAATGATCAACTGATCCCCAAAAAGACTGAGCTTCGTATGAAGTGAGTTGGAAGGTCCAGAGGCCGTTGGCAAATATTCGAAAAGTTCAAACTGCGCAGAACCTTCTGCTTTTTGCTTTAAGATTTGATAAAAAGCTAAAAATTGATATCGTGCGATGGCATTGATGATATTCAGGTCCGTAGTCGCAATGGAGTTTGTTAAAAAAGTCACCCGCACATAACGGCAATTCAAAGTGCCATCCATCATTTTTGCAAAGGTTCTCATCAGTCCAGAAGACGGTAAAAAGTAAGCCGAATGAAGGATCACACGCTGAGGTGATTTCTTTGAAGCCATTTTACAAGTGTCTTCAAGCCCCTTTTGCCACAGGTGGTGAATTTCCTTACCATTCAGAAGATCATTTCCATATTGACTGCCATAAAGGCGCTTTCGATTTTGAACGGGCAGGTTTCGATTGTAAGGGAGGTTTTCAATATAAGAAACAATCATAGACTCAATATCTTGGGAGCTGATGCTATCATCATAGTCTTTTGATACAGAGGTTTGAGATTTTTTCCAAGTTTCATTAACTTGGATCTGAGGATAGTAATTCGTCCAATAGATGTTAGACTTTTTATTTAAGTTAACCTCCATTTGTTCAAGTCTCTGGGATTGGTTCAGGTAATTGGGCTGAGACTTGATTTGGGTCTTTAGACACTCGGAGAAATT
This sequence comes from Pseudobdellovibrionaceae bacterium, assembly GCA_036795495.1. GTDB lineage: Bacteria > Bdellovibrionota > Bdellovibrionia > Bdellovibrionales > Bdellovibrionaceae > DAIRER01. The sequence continues at coordinate 3,195 of DAIRER010000272.1, forward strand.
CGCCCGATCTTGTGCTGTTTTATAAGCTGTCGGCTGGCAAGCCATCAGACTCAGTTTAAAAGCTTCAGTATTAGAAATAAAATCATTTGGCATGAGTTTTAGCACTTCACCAAGTTCAATGACTCGCTCTTTAAAGTTCCAAAGCTCTTGAAAGGTTTGAATCAATAAATCTCCATTTTCTTTAATTTTAAAAGCGATATCCGTATCCATGAAAATGTACTTTGCAGAAAGAGAGTTCTTCTTCATGTGATAAGAGTTTTCAATATTTCGTCCACCCAATTGAGCCGAGCGATTTCCCACAAGTAGTAATTTATGATGAGTGTAATCCGATAAATGCTCCCAATCTAGGGCCGAACTTTCAGCCATTTGATCCAAAGGGATTCGGCCATAAATCTCATTAATGATGGGATTGAGTTGGGGGCCATACATCGATAAAGCGATTTTTACTTTTAGAGCTGCTTGAAGATCTTTTTTAAACTGTGCTTGAAATAAAAGTTTT
>DAIRER010000273.1:0-3689 GCA_036795495.1 Pseudobdellovibrionaceae bacterium
TGAATTATCAACTTGAAGTAAGTTTGAAGTAGGTTCACTTAAAGATGATTCGGAAATAACTTCACTTTGATCGATAAGCGTTGAAGTAACTTCGGAGTAACTTTGAAGTAACTCCGAAGTTACTTCAGGATTGATTTGGTTTAAATCATTATGAATCTGATTTTCTATTAAGTTATTTATACTTAGATCTGGTTCAGTATTCGTTGAGTTTTGATCTGAAGTAACTTTGGAGTAAGTTTGAAGTAACTCTGAAGTAACTTCAGGATTATATGAATTATCAACTTGAAGTAAGTTTGAAGTAGGTTCACTTAAAGATGATTCGGAATAATTTCACTTTGATCGATAAGTGTTGAAGTAACTTTGGAGTAACTTTGAAGTAACTCTGAAGTTACTTCAAAGTCTTTGACCTCAGAAGTTTGAGGTAGGTTTGAAGTAACTTCAGGTGGCGTGGAACATTCTTGTGGAACATTTTCATTTATACTTTTAGATTCTTTTGATTTTTCTGTTTCTCGGTATTTGGCAGTAAGAATTGAATACTTGGAAAGGCTTTTAAAGGCACCAAGTCCTGATTGATTAACCTTTCTCCCTGTTCCAGTCCGTTTTGCTCTATCCTTGAGGTCTTCAGCATCATTATCTAAGAGTCCCATTATGCCTCCAACTGTGGCTCAGAAAAGATTAAGTGTTCAACGGGGATATCAAGTATTTCATGCAAGACGACCCAAAAAAGGTCCGTAAACTCCTTAGCTTGAGGAACACTAGATTTAAATTCTTTCCCATACTTGGTGGCAGCAATAAAAACGGGTTCTTTTGCTTCTGAACACCTGTCTATAATAGCTCCGCTCGGAAAAACAGTTTGAGAAAGCTGAACATCTTCCCTTTCCGCATAAATATCTTGTAGTTTTGCGAGGGCTTTGATTTTAATATTTTCACGTTTAAATTTATTTGGAATAACAAGAATCTTATCCCACTTAAATCCTTCATGAAGGTCCATAAGGCGATATAAAAAATCTTCATTTCGTTTCATGGTTCGAAGGCATTTGGCTTCAAGTTCTAATGGTATCAAAATTCTATTAGAGGCGAAAAGAGCATTTACATTACATGTTTCAATATTAGGCGGGCAATCAAACAAGATATAGTCATATTGGTACTTAATCTCCTCAATAATATCCTTAATCATGTACAAAATTGCTGGTCGAGTTTCACCGTTGGGGCCAACTTTATCTTCTAGGGGAAGTCTATTTAAAGAATAGTTGATTTCACCTAAATCCAAGTCTGCTGGGATAACATGCAGTGTAGGTGAGACCTTTTTAACAACATCTTCGAAATTGAGTTTTCTGTAGGGCGATTCCTGTCCATTTTTAAGTTTCCAGTCCATCAATTCAGCAATTGTAGGGTCTAGTTCTGCCTCTGCTGAAACAAGATCTGTAAACTTGATATTAAGACCAAAAAGAGATGTCGCATCGCTTTGTGAATCTAAGTCGATAATTAGGGTTCTTCCGAGTAGGGAAAGCATAGATCCTAAATGTTGTGTGAATGCAGATTTACCAACACCACCTTTTTGTGAAAAAATAGAAATGACTTCCGCTTCTGCCTTATTTTTATAAGAGACGCCTTTTTTCTTTAAAACTGAATGAACATCAGCGGGTCTATATGTTATAACTTCTAAGCCTCCGTATTTTACCTTAAGAGGAGTAATAATTCCTTCGGATTCATACTTCACTAAGGTGTTGGTACTAACACCACATAGATTTTCCATGAGCTTTCTTGAAATTCTACTGTTATAGGAGTTTTCTGTAAAAGTAGAATCATCTAGAATCTCTCTAGAGGTAGAATTGATGGGGATTTGGCTTAGCGCGCTAGGTATTTGTTCTTTTATAGTAGGATTGGTGTTTTGATACTCATGCTGTTGATTCATATAGATTCCTCTATTTGATATGGTTATGTATCAAATTGTAGAGATACCTAATCAAATGTCAAATTTAATTATAAAATAATTACACGATTTCTGGACTATAGTTAGGATCAGAACACCAGATGGTTGTTTTTCAGGAACTTATGCTAAAATTTAAACTTACTATTTTAATAAAGAAGGATTAATTGTGAATTCTTTGTCATGGCCGGTGAACTTAAAAAGTTATTTTAAATGACATCTGGATTTTTAAGAAGAGTTTATGGGAAACTTTAAAAAAAACTTTGCAAAATGGAAGACTGAGACATACGAGCATGGCCCAAGAGCAATGACTCGGTTTGTGATTTTGCAATTTGTTGTGGGTCTTCAATCAGTAGCTCCTGATAGATATATTTTTAAAGGAGGAAATCTGCTTTGGCATTATATCAAAACACCAAGATCTACAGTCGATGTTGATTTTGCAACAGATGTTGAAGTTGAAATAGAACAAGTTTTAAAGGATTTTTCAAGTGTTCGGGCTGATGGCTGCTCATTCTCAGTTAAAACCCATAATGACGTTCAATCCGATGAAAAATCAGGCCTTGCGGTACAGATGGAATTTTTAACCGAAGAGGGATCAACAAACCCTTTTGGAATTGATGTGGTTTTCGCTGTAAAAACCCACAGCAAAAGGATAAAGCTCGCGGATTCTCAAGTCACGGCGGCCAGTCTTGAAAATATAATCGTCGATAAGGTGTCAGCTTGCCAACGCTTTGCGGGTGGTAATACGCGAATGAAGGATTTTGATGATCTTTACAGGATTGCAAAAGCCAATAAAAAAATTGATGTCAATTTAATCCAAAAAATCGCCAGCGAGCGAGATATCAAACTTTCATTGAATCCAAAATGGATCAACAAGCAAATGAAAAAGTTTTGGGAGGATTATACCCAGAAGAAGGTGTATAAAGACGCATCAGATCTACCTAAAGAGTTATCTCAACTTATTGATACTACTAATGAATACCTATCAAATGTTACCAAACTTGCAAAATAGTATATATTTTGCTAATATAGTAACATGAATAAAACAGGCAAAAACATTAAGTTTCGATCAGGTGTCTATAAGCACGCCGAGCTAGAGAAAATTTTTGGATCTAAAATGGCCGTTAAGCGTGCTGTAGAGGCTGGAACAATAGAGAAAGTATCTCGAGCTTTTTACTCCACACCTGAAATTCCATCAAATCAGGCTTATTATTTGATAATTAAAAAATTTTTTCCAAATGCTGTAATCTCTAAAAAAACGCTGCTTTATAATTACAAACTCACAACTGATCAACCCTCAGCTATCGACATAGATGTTGATACAAGATCAAAGCTTCGTAATAGCACAGATCTTATCGGCATTTGGCGCACTAACAAAATATTCAGTACGACTTCGCTCGAAATTAATTCAGTGAAACTCAAATGTTATACAGTGGAGCGCGCTTTATTTGAAGTTCTACACTTTGAAAAAAATCCTGGCCAACTTGCATCAGAAGTTGTTCATAATTATCTTAACAATCACAAGTATGAGCCAGCCACTATTCACAAGATTGCTCAGAAGTTTGGAAAGCGAGGGCTTGAGTTTGCAGGATTGATACAGGTCCTAGCCGGCAATAAGCTTCGTAAAACTAATTAAAATCATCCTTGCCGCGTTTCTGGTCGTCGAGAAAATCATAAATTCATTTCCTGGAATTTCTCCATGGCCTCTTTAAGCCAATCATCAATCGAGTATCGGGTATGTTGTTTCAAATACGTCTGG
>DAIRER010000274.1:0-3678 GCA_036795495.1 Pseudobdellovibrionaceae bacterium
CCCATAACCCGTCATACTCTTCATACCCCATGGTATGAAGTCTCTTAGGAGGGGGTCAAAGAGAATTCAAAGACCCCTCCGATTCCTCGACCAAAATCCATCCATCTCCTTGTAACTCTTAAATAATTTAAAAAATCCCCACAGTCCACTCCCCGTCAGAAACTTAACAGGTGAAAAAATAGTCGAAAAACACTATATTCGACGGCTTAGTTTGTTCAAAGGAGCCTATGATGTTTTTAGTTCAGATGTTTTTAGTTCGATGGATAATTTTAGGACTCATCTCGACTTCCCTTATCGCTTGTCAAAAAGAAGAGACGACAAAAATTAATTATGTCGAACGCGAAAAAAAAGTCATTTTAAATCCGTGGGGAAAATTTGAATACAAATCCATTTCACCCTCCGATACCTCTTTAAAAATGGCAGCCGATGCTACGGCTTTTATTAAAAGCACGTCTTCTTCGGGCTCTGGTTTTTTTATTTCACATCAGGGCCAAGTCCTTCTGATCACAAACGAACATGTGCTTGGCAGAAGTCGATGCACTGTCCACGGCTGCGTTGGAGTGATTGTAGTCCGTGGGTTTTACCCAGGTGGACCAAATCAAAAAATAGAGTCTCTTAAGCCCATCATCATGTCTAGTGACTCTGATTTTTCTATTTTTCAAACGTCCCTTAATGTAAAGGACACTCCCGCTCTCGAAGTAGGAAAACTTGAAGAAGATCTAAAACTCAAAATGGAAATCCTTACCCTCGGACACCCCGCCTCCTCAACAACAAAAAGCTCTCAGTTAACAGTTCAATCTATCTCCCCCTCCACTATTTCTGCTAATGGTGGTATATGGAAAGGTAACTCTGGGGGTCCTGTAATTGACCCAAAATCTTTAAAAGTATATGGAATCACATCTGCTTACCTATATCCTACTGCTTTGTCTAAAGATGGATTTTTTGAAAACGATTTTACTCCAGAAATAATTCGTCTAGATTTTGTTCTTCACATTCTAAATAACTATTCCAAATTTTCTAAATTAGACCAAGTTCAACTTTTACCTCCACAAACCATTCAGGACATGCCTCATGATAAAAAATGGTTCGAGTCCATTGGCTGGCGGTTAAAAGATCCACTTAAAAGTATAAATGATGCCTTTTATCGAAAAAATGATTCTTCGAACTTGGAGCGAGTCGAAATGATTTTAAAAAGCTACCGTCGCATCTATCTGGCAACTGGACAAAGAGTGCTGTTATCGCCAACTGTTGCCGAGGGACTCAACAAGATCCTTATTGAGTCTGAATTTTATCCAGCTTTACCCCAAGACAATATTGAAAACCATCAGAAAAAAGTTCAGTCCCTTTTAAACCAAATCAAAGCTCTTAGCTCCAACCTGGAACCCCTAGATTCCTGTATTACAAAAGTGGAACAACTTCTCCAGGTGAATCAAGCCATCTCAAATAGTAATAAAATAACCTTATTTTATGATAAGATCAGCTTTGATAAATTTAACTTCTTTCCCTTATGTCTAAATACTAAAACCATAGATCCAACGGACTTTCTCAAAAAATATAAAGAGAGCATTTCAAAACTTCCTATCGACACCCAAGAAGATATTTTTAATTATATTGAGCAGTATATTGATTTCAAATACACGTCCCCTCGAGAGGCTAAAGAAACTTATTCTCTTCTGGAATCCTTTGCAAAAACATCTGATTCACTCGATGCCGGCTTTGCCGCCGAGGGCCTGATTCATATCATCAACGAGATCCCAGATATGGCGGGATTAGGGTGGCTAAATAAAGTCAGTGAACGTCAGTTCCAAGTCCAACCAATTCAATAATATTGGGGTCTCGTGGTAAAAAGTTAAATAAATCAATATTAACATATATATACGACGAATTTGTATTTTCTATCAACTAACACTCAAATCCTAAACTTGATTAAATTTTTTTAATCCTCTGATTTTGATTTACAATCCATGGAGTATGTATATACTGCGTTGAGTTATTTTTAATTTCGGAGGAAATATGAGAATTCAAAGAATCTTTTCTGTCGCATTTCTTTTTATCTGTTTAGTTACTTTTGGTAGTTTATCTCAGGCAAACATAGAAGAAGAGAAAGAAATTAAACAACTCACTGAACTTGCAAAAAAACTTTCAAATGATCAAGTTAGTTTAAATCAAAGGCATGCCAGAGAACAATCCCAATATATTGCTGCAAAAAATCAAGTCCGAATAAATATTAAAGATCCGATCAAAAGACAGCAGGAGCTTAACTCTATTGAGAGGACATATACCCCTATTTTTGCAGAAATTTCCCAAAAACATTCTAATCTTATTGATCGTTTAAATGCGATTGATTTTCAGATTCAATCAATTCGAGATGAACAAAATCGACGAGCCAATTTTCCCTCAAAAGAGACTCAAGAAAAAAACGCAAAAGAAACTCAAGAAAGAAACTCTGAATTTGAAAATTACAAAAAAACTGAAATAGCTGCAGCATCAACAGGTCGAGCTATTCCTTTAAGATCTCTTCAACGCGTTGTAAAAGCTGAAATAAAATCTCTATTTCAACCCCTCCCTCTATTTGCTCATATGCAATACAGTCCTTTGAATACAAATTTAGCACAAATTCTATCCTTGTCCTTAGGCCCAGCCATAAAAAACGAATTAAGTTCTGAAAGACCGGGACTTTCTAATATTTCAATGATGGCCTCTATTCTATCTGACAAAGTCACAGATTCTAGTGACCCCTCTTTGGCACAACTCACAAGTCGAAATCTATCTGATTTAGTTTTAAATAATTCAAATCTAAGTTTGTCACTTTTACCAAATTTTAGTGGGATCAACTTTTCAGTTTTAGATCCTAGGATCATCGGCGATCTGTTATTAAAACTAGCTCAAAATAAATCTATCACTCTAACTGAAATGGCACTTTTGGATTTTGTTTCTTCAAGAGTCTCTGATTATCACATAAACTCATTTGTTCGCATTTGTATCAATGCAGCTCAAATAGATCGAATATTTACAAATTCTTTAGATCTTATTCTTTCTGAGCTTTCCATTGATGAAGTTAAATTACTAATGTACGCAAATAAAACTTGGTTTCGACAATATCAAGACCAACAAAAAGAAAATATCGTATTAGCCACCAAAATTTATCATTTCACCGCACCTCAAATTTTTAAAAGAGTTATGCATTCTTATTTAGAAATGGATATCCGTGGCCTTGAGCAATTTGTAACCCAGGCCATTCTTATTCAAGAGCTAGGACTCCAAAAGCCAATTAAAATTTCAAGTCCGGAAGTTCTGTTTGCGCGTGGACAAAAAATAAGTGATCTACTTGCAGGTAAAGCTTCAAAAGCCACCGACGCAAGAAAAGGGTCCTTATCAGCATCAACTTTACTCGAAAATATTTCTAATTTCTCTAGAAATACAGCCGGAGAAGGAAGCTCTGTACAAGCCAAGTATGTTTCAGAACTTTTAAAGTTAGGCCAAGAACCAAAAATGACAATTCGCTGTGCTGCAATTATTAAACTGGCCCACTAAATTGTTGATTTATAACGTAGAACCACTAATTTGAAAGACTTTTAATATTATTGAAAGTTCTATTCTTAAGTTGAGAGCTTTTCTGTTGTACGACACTAAAGTCACTTTACTATCATCCTTCTGAAATTCAGAAATTCTGAGACT
>DAIRER010000275.1:0-3665 GCA_036795495.1 Pseudobdellovibrionaceae bacterium
TCCAATTTATGTAGAAATTGAAGGTCTTAGCTCAGCAAAAATTCATAAACTGATATTAAAGACGATGAGTGATCTGGAAAGTTCTCAATTTGAAAATGATATTTTTTCTTCTGAGTTTCAAAAAAAATATGATTTAGTTACACAAAAAAAAGCAATTTTCGGAATTCATCAGCCCAATCCTGACTATGCAAAAGATTATTTTGAATTCAGAACACCAGAGCAAAAAAGAATTATTTTTGAAGAGTTCTTTAAAATGGAGTTGGTCTTAGCCTCTAGGAGATCCGAAGTTCAAATTTTAAAAGGAAATGCTCTGTCGGGTACGGGAGTTCATATTCAAACTCTGATCCAATCTTTACCTTTTCAACTGACAGAGGCTCAAAATAAAGTATTTACAGAAATTAAAAAGGATTTATCCAGTTTTCGACCCATGCAACGCTTGGTTCAAGGAGATGTGGGGAGTGGTAAAACAATAGTGAGCTTTCTCAGTGTGATTCATTGCTATGAAGCTGGATTTCAATCGGCCTTGATGGTGCCTACTGAAATTTTAGCAGAACAACACTTTCAAAACGCTCAAAGGTATTTGGCTCCCTTAGGATTAAGAATTTCATTTTTATCAGGTAAATCCAAGGATTCAGAACGTCAAATTCTGTTTGAAAAACTTAAAAAGGGTGAGGTTGATTTTTTAATTGGGACCCATGCTTTAATTGAAGATGAGGTTCAGTTTTTGAAATTGGCATTAGTTATTATTGATGAACAACATAGATTTGGTGTGGATCAAAGATCAAAGCTAAGAGCTAAGGGCATGAATCCTCACATGTTAATTATGACGGCAACTCCAATTCCCAGAACTTTGGCAATGACTGTTTATGGTGATTTAGATGTTTCAATCATCGATCAATTGCCCGAGGGAAGAACTCCCATTCAAACACGAGTGGTCAATGATACAAAACGAATGGCAGCTTTTGATTTTATGAATGAGCATATTCGTTTAGGACGACAGGCTTATGTGGTTTATCCATTGGTCGAAGAAAGTGAAAAAATAGATCTTAAAAATGCCGTTGAAGAGTTTGAGAATTTAAAAAAACGTTATCCAGAAGTTTCTATGGGGCTTTTGCACGGAAAAATGAAATCTCAAGAAAAAGAACTAGTGATGAAAGACTTTAGAGATGGAAAATATAAAGTCTTAGTCTCGACGACAGTGATCGAAGTGGGTGTAGATGTTCCCAATGCAAATATTATGATTATCGAGCATGCCGAAAGATTTGGGTTATCTCAACTGCATCAACTGCGAGGACGAGTGGGTAGGGGTGTTCATAAAAGTTTTTGTATTTTAATGATGAGTTATGCCGTGTCTGAAGAGGGGCGACAGCGTTTAGAATTTATGGAAAAAAGCCAAGATGGTTTTAAAATTTCAGAATTCGATTTAGAGATGCGGGGACCCGGGGAGTTTATGGGGACTCGACAGTCGGGTCTACCTGGATTTAAAATGGCCCATTTGGTAAGGGATCTGAGTATTTTAAAAACAGCTCGTGAAGCTGCTTTTGAGCTGGTGGCCCTAGATCCAAAACTTGAAAAAAAAGAAAATGAATTTCTTAGGCAATTGAAAGAATTAAAGCTTTAGAGAAATGTTTAAATCACGATAAATTAAACTTATAAGAATTAAAAATAATAAAAATTCTTTTTAAAATTTAAAACCAAGATTTTAATTCAATAAAATAATTACTGAGTCCCCTAAGGGCGTAAGAATCTGAAGCTGGATCTCCAAAAATCTCAATTGTTCCTAGGCTAGTTTCAAGATTGTCTGTCCATTGTTTTGATAGTGTGAGCTGTGCTAAACCTTCTTGGGTTGTCGAATTATTTTGTGCAAATAATTCGACTTTAAATCCAGAATCTTCATTTTCATAATTAACAAATCCAGAAATACCAACTTGAGATCGGTGTTTAAATCCAAACAGACGAGCGTTGATTTCAACTAAGGCTTCAGTGATGGGGTTGACTGAAGTTTCAGAGTATCGCCATTGAGAGTATTCTTTTCCAAAAAATTGAAATTTAAATCGATAGTGTTCAAAAAAACCTCTTTCGAATCCCATGATGGCTTCAAGGTGTGGGGGACTTAGGGTTCTATCATTTTCTTGCGGTGGAATTGTTTGTTTGTACGCAGATTCAAATGTAAAAATATAATCAGACCAAGTCGTAGAATATTCTAATCCCAAAACATTGTGTCGAATATAAGTGGGCCTTAGGATGAGCTCAACAGAGGTAGGTGAAAGAATTGAACTACTTACGAGAGAATAATGAGGAAAGTGTTGAAACCCATAAAAACCCATCAGTGAAAGGTCCCAGCCGTTTCCTTCATACCTCCAGCGCAAAGCTGTTTCTGAGTCTTCAAGTTTAACTGTGTTTTGATCATGTTCTTTTAAAGAAACTTGGGGTCCGAGCCAACTGGGGTTGAGTAGCCACTTTCCTTTTGTAAAAAGGGGAGTCCAAATTACAGTGGCTTTCCAATTTTTTTTCGATACAGAAACTTCTTTTTCGCGGCATTTTTTCCCATTTGCTTTTCCATTTCTGGCTTTGATCTTGACCCAATTTCGACATAGGACGGTTGTTTTTTCAGGAAGGTATTCCAAAGCAAGACTGTCTGAGGCCAGTCTTTGGGTTTCCTGATCCGTACTCAGTCGATTTTGATCCCACGCCCCCAGGACATCCGTAGGATTAAACCCATCACCATTTCCCCAGGGAATAAAAATTCTTCCAAATTTAAATCGAAAAGACGAGTATTTCTTTTCGAAATAAGCCTCTCGTAAATCTAAATTAAAATCTTTTTTTGAAGGACTGATAGCCTGACCCTGGGCCATGAAATCAAGAGTCCCATCAAACGAAAAGTTATCAGAAAATTCGGAATTTGCTGATAGCCAGACTTGAGCCAGTTCTTGTTTCCAATCTTTGGGTGAAAACTCATATTTTGGAGTGTAGGAGTTGATAAAAAACAATCCCTTGTAATTCGTTTCAGCAAAACTGGTTGAGGACATGAATAATATGAAAAAAAAAACTTTATTCATACTGAAGGACATCGCGTACTTCCTGCTGTATAGATTTATAAATGGGATAAATTCCAGCAATTAAAGAAATTCCAATTCCAAAAAGAATCATAGTTAAAAGGTCTATCAAGGGAATACTCGGATAGATATACCAACCAATAACATGAGTCAGAAGATATTTACTCCAAAGATAAAGAACAGGTGTTCCTAAAAGAAAAGTAAATAGTGTTGCCAGCGTCCCTTGCGTCCCTATTTCAAGAAGTAGAAATTGAGCCAGTTGTTTTTTAGTCATCCCTACAGATCTTAAAACTCCAAATTCTTTCAGTCGAGTTAATATACGTACAGAAAAAGTACTTAAAAGAGTTAAAAGTCCAACAAAGAGTCCGCTTAATTTTATGGGTTTGGTAAAAGCAAATGACTGTTCAATATTATTATGAACTTCATCAGCAAAGTCTTTAGATTTAATGAGTACAAAACCACGAGGGCTTGAAAAATTTTGATCAATCAGATCAATCCAATGAGACTGTTGTGGGCTCTCTGGGAGTTTGACATTAATAAAACTTAATAGATCATCTTTCCAGACCTCTTGGTAGCGGTCCAGTGACATAAAAAGGGCTCCATCTGACG
>DAIRER010000276.1:0-3662 GCA_036795495.1 Pseudobdellovibrionaceae bacterium
ATTGTTTTTTGAGTTCTTTTCCATTTTTTAGAATTTGTATCAAATACTCTTTTGCACCTGAAATTTCTGTCCATTTTACATCGACTTCTCCGTTGGCCTTGGTTTTAATGACCTGTTCTTTTTCTAAAAAAGTAGGAGTATTTAAAAGTGGTAATTCTTTTAATGTAATTTCTTTTTCTGATGTGGATCCTAGTACACGATTTTCTGAATCTATAGCTTCAATCGAAGCCAAATAGCGTCCCGGTTTTTGAATTTTGGTTTCAATGGACAGTTTTTGTGGTTCAATGTCTTGAGTGTTTATTGATTTCTCATCGGCATCAAAGGGTTTATATTTGACTCTCCAAAATTTCACATCTTTAGAGCTTTGTGAGGTCTTCCATTTTAAATCAAGTTTGGGTTCACTGACATAATATTGTTGATTTTGTGACTCTAAAAGATCCCAGGACAGTTGAATAGGAATAATATCTTCAGACTTTGTGAGGGCCTCAAAGCTAAAAATAGAACTGGTTATGGGGTCATCTATTTCTTCAAAATAGGTTAAATATTTCCAATAGTATTTTCCTTTTTGTGGTAGGGATATTTTTAGTTCTTGATCTATTCCAAGTGGGTGAGTTGAAACATTGGTTTTAAATTCTGGATCGTTTGCAAAAAGCAGGTTGATTCTTTGAAAGTTGATTCCGTCATTGGCCACTGAAAATAAAGCATAACCTGGGTATTTTTGAACGATCCATTTTTTATCTGGCGGTGGTCCGGCAACTCGAGGGGGTATTTTTAATTCAATTTCTGTTTTATTAATGGGAGATTGTCCGATTGTTTTTTTGTTCGACTTTTCTTTGGCAACAAGTTTCCAGAAATATTTTCCAGATTGAAGTTCGACGTCCACAGAGCCTTCTGAGTTTACGTTTTGAGTTTTTTTATAAAATTTTAAATTTTTATTTGAACTTCCAATCCAAAGTTCTACGTCGGCATCAACCGAAAACCCGTTCCATTTAAACGGGATAGTGATTTGTTTTTGATCTATTGTGAAGTATTTTTTATTAAGATCTGGAGATAGGATAGTAAATTTCTTTTCTTTAAATGTATCTTGATCTGATAAGGTTCCACTGGATCCTTGATTGATTTGTTTTTCTTTTCCAGAATTGTCTATAACAGAGGCATTTCCTTTAATTACCTGTAGGCTAAGTTCTTCACCTTTAGATTTTGATAAGCTTGCAGTAGCTTGAGAAAGATCAATTTTTCCTTTTTTAGAATTTAAAACGAGACTGGTTGTTGATTTTAATTTATTTTCTGGTTTTGTTAGGTCTTCCGTAACAGAACCCGTGGTATCTTTCGCAACCAAAATATTTCCTTCCATGAGATCTAAAGAAATTTCACCTTTACTTTTTCGAATCACAATAAGTGATTCGGGTTCTAGATCAAGATAACTGTTGGTTTCGCGAAAATAGATTTTCACTTGGCTATCGGGAAGGGTACGAAGAGCTTCTCCGTCATAGATATGGTCACTGCGATCGATGCTTTTCCAAATCAGACTATTCACGGGTTTTCTTTCAACATCATTTGTAATCTGATTCACGTCAGCAACGATATCTATAGTGTTGCCTTGATTGGAGGATTGGCTCACTGAGTGATACCAATAGAGCGTTCCTATCAGGACGGATAATGATAGGGTTAACGCCAAACCAATCTGTAATAGGTATTTTTTCATCCATTCCTCCGGAGTTTTTAACGGAAGAATGATAAATAATCTTAAGTCTAGAGTGCTTGGTTACAACTTTGGTCTTGGTTTCTAAAAGTCTATTTGGCTAGGCTTGTACCAATATCACGAGGATCAGCAACAGCTGTAAATTTCTCTTGTCTCGAGACGGCCATCACACGGCAAGGGACGGACGAAATTTCAACTTTGTAACCCATTTTTTTTAAATTTTCGATCTCATGAGCTGGTGGTCCGGGTGGATCGATAGACAGAGTATCTGGTTTCCATTGATGGTGTAATCGAATTTGAGTGATGGACTCCCATAAAGGAAGTTTATAATAAAGGTGATTAAAAATGGTTTCAGCGGTGCAGCTGATGATGCGCGTCCCGCCAGGAGCACCCAAGCTGAGAATGGGTTCATTTTTAGAATCTAAAACCAATGTGGGTGACATGCTCGAAAGGGGAGTTTTACGAGCTTCTATTTCATTGGCTTGCCCTCCGAGAGCTCCAAAAAGATTGGGGGCACCAGGTTTAGCAGAAAAATCATCCATCTTGTTATTCATTAGGATACCGGTAGAAGGAATCACAAAACTTGATCCCATCCATCCATTAATGGTTTGTGTTGAGGCAATGGCATTTCCAGAAGAGTCCATCATTGAAATATGGGTTGTCTCTAATGATTCTTCTTTTAGAGACATCGAACCAGGGGATACTTCATCTCCAGTTCGTGCGCGCAGATTTGGAATTTCATTTCTACGTTGAAGAGCATAGCTTTTTGATAAAAGTTTTTTCTGAGGAATTTTAACAAAGTCTGGATCCCCTAAATATACAGAGCGGTCAGCAAAGGCCGACTGTAGTGCTGCAGCCTGCATATGTATTGTCGAAGCTCGGTTCATATCTTGAATTGTCCACTTTTCATTTTCTAAAATATTTAAAAATTGCAAAATATGTATTCCACCTGAGCTTGGTGGCGGCATAGAGTAAACATTGTAATTTAAAAACTGACCATGAACGGGCTCTCTCCATTTTACTATATAGTTTTTAAGATCATCTTTAGATAAGATCCCACCTTGTTTTTGTATTTCTGTAATCATCTTTTGGGCGATTTGACCTTTGTAAAAAGCCGATGGTCCTTGCTCTGAAATTAATTTTAATGAATTTGCTAAATCGGTTTGTATTAACTTTTGTCCCAATTGAAGTGGTTCTTGATTTGAATTAAGAAAAATTTTTGAAGCTGTTGGGTTTTTTGTAAGAGTTGATTTTTTATTTTTTAGTGCAACATCTAAGGATGCATAAATATCAAAGCCCTGTTCGGCCAGCTCAATAGCAGGGATGATAACATTTTTCCATGATAATTTTCCGAACTTTTTATGAACTTCCCATAAGCCTTTGACTAATCCGGGCACAGCAATGGCCAGGGGACCATCTTTTGATAAAGTAGGAATGTATTGATTCTGGGCATCTAGATACATTTCACGAGTGGCTTTGATTGGTGCTCTTTCTCGAAAATCAACAGCATAGATTTTTTTTGTTTTAGCTTCGTGAAAAAGTAAAAAACCACCTCCACCAAGGCCTGTAGAGTGGGGTCTTTCAACAGAAATCACAAAGGAGGCCGCAATAAAAGCATCGATCAAATTTCCACCTTGGTTAATAATATTTTGAGCGGCCTGTGTTGAATAAATGCCCTGAGTTGAAATTCCATACTCAAGGCCTTGGGCCTCTGCTTTTTCTCTTGGGTATTTAACATCACTGGAAATGGTATATGGCGAACTTGCATTTTCTGAATGTTTGTTCACTTGAGTTTGTGGATATAGAGAACAAGAGAGGATAACTGAAGATAAAGTGAAAAGGAGAAGGAGATTTTTCATAGGGGCACCCTTTCAGGTTGAATTTATAAATTGACGTTTTTTTAAGTAATAATATCGTTGATTCTGGTGAAATCAAAGATTATCTTTTTAGGTTTGAAAAA
>DAIRER010000277.1:0-3660 GCA_036795495.1 Pseudobdellovibrionaceae bacterium
TTTCAATCAAGTAGATGACACGATAATCTTGAATTCGAACTCGATAGAGCGATTCAGCACCCTTCATCTTTTTTATTTGAAGTAACTCTGTGTATGGATTTAAAGAGAGAAGTTGAACAGCGTCCAATATTTTCTGTTGGATTTTTTGAGGCAACCCCTGGAGTTCTTTAGCTGCACTCTTCTTAAAAACGACCTCGTAAACCTTAGAACTCATTTTTTGAGCTTCTTAAGTATCGAAGTCAGAGAAACTTCTTCTTCGTTCTTTCGTTCGTCATAGCTAGCAAGATCAATTTCATCTTCGAGTTGCTCACGAATAGCATTCTCAACAACACTTTGAATTTTAAGCCCTCGCTTTTTACAAAATGCTGCCAAAGCTTTTTTAAGATCAGAATCGATACTTGTAGAAAGAGTTGCTTGTTTTTCCATATATTTATTATCCATGAAAAACCTTGGAAAAACAAGTTTTTGGCAATGACCCAGACTACATTCGCCTAAGTCTTCAAATTTAATGGATTTTACAAAAATATCAAAATGAAACAATTGGTGCGGTCAACTTAAGGAGTTTCGAACTGCCTGCCTCAAGTATCAGCCAGCTCAAACATATGGAAGCTAAGCATTTTTATTGACTTTTGATACCCATATGGATATCATTGGCTTGGATGAAAGTATTCTTTTATGAAACTCCAGCAGGAAACTCTCCCATCAAAAAATTTATTGATGGCTTACATGTATCTGACCAAGCTCGTTTTTTAGAAGTTATCGATGAAATTGAAAGCCACGGATTGAGTGCCTCGAGACTTATTTTTAAACCGCTTGAAGGGAAACTTTGGGAGATTAAGTTTAACACCCCAGCCGCAGGCTACAGAGTTCTGTATGTCATGGTCGATAAAGATTTAATGATTTGGCTTCATGCTTTCGTTAAAAAAACGCAAAAAACTCCGAAACAAGATTTAGATCTTGCTAGAAAAAGACTGAAAGAGGTTTTACGATGAAATATAAAAATATAACTCCTGCTCGTCCTTATTTAGATAAAAAATTAAAAGATAAAACGATCAAAATCTTTTTTGATGAAGAGAAAACAAAGACTGAAATCGCTCGACTTATTCGAACCGCAAGAGAAGCCGCAGGGTTTAGCCAAAGAGAAATCGCATTGAAAGCTGATACAACTCAGGCGGTAGTTGCTAGACTTGAGCTTGGAACAGATAAACGCATGCCTTCGTTGATGCTTATTGTTCGCTTGCTAAAAGCAGCAAATGCTCATCTGGAATTAACATGCATCTTTGATAAAGTGGCATAAAATCTGTTTGCTCAGAATAAACCATTTTTTAAATTATCCCTTTGACCTTGCCCTTAGGGGAAGCCTGAACCTCATTCAGAGGTCAGGATGAAAAATTGGCTTACGATTGGACAGTTTTCTAAGAAGATCGGAGTGTCATCAAAGGCACTTCGTTTGTATGAGAGAATAGGGCTCATTAAATCACATACTCGTGGTGAAAATGGCTATCGCTATTACGATAGCAGCCAGCTCGAATTGGCAATGAGACTTAAAGATTTTAAAAAGTTGGGATTCACGCTCGCTGAAATCAAAGGTCTGCTTCAGGCAGATCGTGATTTAGGGTCGGATAAAATTGCTGAAGCGATGAAGGCTCGACTTATGCTCATAACCGATCAAGTCGATCAACTTAGCCAACAAAGAATGCAGATAGAAAAAATCCTGATCTCCTTGGAGAAAAAATCAGAGCCGCTTAAGGCTCAACAAAGGAGAGCAATCATGAGTTTTTACGGAAAAGTTTCGGTGGTCGTGACAGGATGTGATGGCTTAGAAAAAACAGCGAAGTTTATTCAGCGGCATTTTCAAGTTGCCAACCAAAAAATCCCAATCATTCATTGGAAAAAAGGAGTTCATGCAAATCAAGAAAAGCCGTATATCCTCGTCATAAAGGAAGCAGACTTAGCTTCAGACGAAATTAATAGAATTCACCCAGATGTCATCGTTATAAAAAGTCTTGGGGTTCACTCCGATGAAAACCAACAAAATTATCTCAAGCTGTATTCTAGTGTAGGACCGCATGTGAATACAATTATGAATGCGGATGACCGCTCATCTGTCGAGTTAGCTAGCCAGTCGCTTTTAAGAAAAGGTAGAATCTTTTATTTTTCAAAAAATAAAGGGCTTGAGCCACAAATCAAAAAAATTGGCGGAGTGATGAGTGACGGCGAGGAAATTGAAATCCACGGCTTCAACTTGAAACCCGAAGTTATCAATTTAAAGCTCGAAAAAATTATGACTTTTGAGGATGAGATTGCTCTTTTGTCTTCCCTTGGTGCCGTCATGACCGTTGGACTTGAAAAAGAAAATCTTCAAACCAATTAATTAAATTTCGAGATGTACTCATATGATTCTTCTGAAAAAGAATGTCGTTATGACTATAACTTTACACTTTTAGTGATCGAACTTTATTGTGCCATTTTAGCCGAAAAGGGAATCAAATCAGGAAGCCTTGATGCCATCAAGGCTCCCCTTCTTAATGAACTGACTTCGGGTCAGCTACTTTTCAAGACATCCAGTTCTAACAGGCACCCCTGTAAGGCAAAAAGATAAGCTAGTTCGAGACCTCTGCTTGGGGCATCTGGCAAATCATTGAAATTTTTGAGGTTTAAAATTGGTGCACCCGACTTGAGGAGTTTCGAACTGCTTGTCAGGTGTTTAAGCTGAGTAAAGCGACTTAAACTTTTCAACATCGATTGATTTATTTTTTGGAATTTCAGCAAAAAACTCTAGTTGCCAATTTTGTGTTTTTTCAGCCTGCCTGCTTTCTGTTTTATCCCATGGCGGATAAACTCGGATAGCTTGCTTACCGCCTTTGCCATTCAAAGAAAATACACCTTGTTTAATTAATGCAGCTTTTGGAAATATAAACTGTCCGAAGTGATTTTTTGTTTTTACGGTTACCACAACTAAATCAATGTTATCTGAGCTATCATAAGGCTGAATTGGATTTTTGGCTGCTCGCTTCCATATAGTTACAAATTGCCCATTCTTGGTTGGAGTGATTTTAGCAAGACGATATTGTACGGTTTTACTATTAATTTTGAAGCTGCAGGCTTGATACTCTGAGCTTTCGATTTCTGGTTTCGGCTGAGAATACTTCAGCCCGCAAACTTCAAATACTTGCTCAATTAAAATCTTAAAATTATTCAATAAATCCATCATTCCTAAACTATAACTTTTTGATTGTGTTGTCACTGGCTCGCACTGGCAGCCTGCAAGGGTAAAGCACTGAGCCAGTTCTAAATGTCTAGCGGGGTCTCTTGATAAATTGTTGAATTTCCTAAGATTTAAAGTTGGTGCCTGCGGCTCTAAGTTAGAAGAACCCCTGGGCTGGGTTAAAACATACCCAATTCAGTGGCGCGAGCCAAGGGTTAATCTTACGGAGCTGGCAAAACTACGTTGGATTGAAGGCTGGGATCGCAAACGACTGGCAGTTCACTTTGGACGCACTGAGGTAGCCGTCCAAAACTACTTTCAGGAAATTAGGCGGAAGGGCTTTAAGCTACCCGGATTAACTGAAGGAGAGAGCAGGAGGATTCAATGGGCATAGAAAAATTGATTTCTATGGGGGCAAGGCCGAAGGCACTTCTTCTGAAAATAAATTAGTT
>DAIRER010000278.1:0-3638 GCA_036795495.1 Pseudobdellovibrionaceae bacterium
TTTCCTAATTCAAAAAGCTGCAACGACTGTTCCATAGTCCTCCAGAAATCATTGTCTAAATCGCAATAACAGTTTTTGACAGATTGTTAGGGTCACGTCAAGAAATCTTAAATTATTTTAGATTGCTAAATGTTAAGAACCGCCAGAAGTATGTTTAAATCTTACTCCTGGCGATTTTGATTAATGCGTTGTGTGTAGAGATTGGCCTGTGTATTGAGCCTTTACTCCAAAACCTGCCTCTTTTTGAAGCTTAAAGAGAGCCTTTGGGTTCTTAATATCTAAGGCGTTGATTAGCACTTGATCGACATGATCAACCAATATCACCTTAAGATCCTTCATCACCTCTTTAGGAATATCTTTAAGATCTTTTTCATTTTCCTTTGGACAAATAATGAGCTTTATTCCCCCACGATGCGCGGCAAGAATTTTCTCTTTCAGACCGCCAATGGCCATCACACGTCCACGTAATGAAATTTCTCCCGTCATAGCAACGGTTCTCTTAACTGGCGTTTTTGTGATTGCCGAAACAATACTTGTTGTTAATGCAATCCCCGCAGACGGCCCATCTTTTGGCACCGCACCCTCTGGAAGATGGATATGAACATCAATATTTGCAAAATACTCTTTATCCAATCCAAAAAGTGGTCCTCGAGATCGAACATAACTCATCGCTGCAGAACAAGATTCTTTCATCACATCACCCAACTGCCCAGTGACGGTAAACTTTCCTTTGCCCGGAACAACACTGACCTCAACGACCAAAAGATCTCCACCCACTTCTGTCCATGCCATACCATTTGTAAGACCAATTTCATTTTGTTCTTCAATCTTTCCAAATTTATATTTGTGAGGCCCCAAAAGCTCTACAAGTTTTTTAGGCGTAATCACATATGATTTTGGCGGAACAACTGTTTTCGCTGATTTTTTTGCGGCCACACTTTTCTTAGATTGAGCCTTATCTCCGGAGGACTCTTTTACACCCTCTTTTGAAAAGTCCTCAACAGCCTGTGACATCACAATTTCTTTGGCTTGTTTTCGGCAAACGTTAGCAATTTGGCGCTCAAGATTTCGAACACCGGCCTCTCGAGTAAAGTATCTGATAATATCATTAATAGTTTTATCTTGTATGGAAACATTAAACTTATCCAGACCGTGGTTTTTTATTTGCTTAGGTACTAAATAGTTTTTGGCAATATGGAATTTTTCCTGCTCAATATAACCTTCTAAAGAAATAATTTCCATACGATCCAAAAGCGGACGAGGAACCGTATGCAAAGAATTTGCAGTGGCTATAAACATCACCTTAGAAAGATCGTAATCTAACTCTAAATAATGATCTTGAAAATTGCAGTTCTGTTCTGGGTCTAAAACTTCAAGCATGGCTGCCGCTGGATCACCACGGAAGTCATTGGCCATTTTATCGATTTCATCTAAAAGCAACAAGGGATTACCTTTATCTACTTTTCGGAGTGCCTGTAAAATTTTACCAGGCATAGCGCCCACATAGGTTTTTCTATGGCCGCGAATTTCAGCTTCGTCTCGCACTCCACCCAAAGAAATTCGAGCAAATTGTCGATCCAAAGAGGTTGCAATCGAACGCGCTAAAGAAGTTTTACCAACACCTGGAGGGCCCACTAAACACAAAATAGGACCCTTCATGTCTCGGGCAATAGATAAAACAGCTAAATATTCTAAAATTCGATCTTTAACTTTTTCTAATCCCCAATGATCATCATCTAAAATCTTTTTTGCATAATTCACATCTAATTTTTCAACAGAGTAATCCTGCCAAGGTAAACTTAAAACCCAATCAATATAATTTCTAACAACTGTGGCCTCTGCACTCATCGGTGACATCATTTTGAGTTTTTTAATCTCCTTCATCACCCGATCTTTTGCCTCTTGGTTCATTTTTTTAGCGCGAGTCTTTTTTTCTAACTCTTGAAGTTCCGCCTGATAATCATCTTTTTCTCCAAGCTCCTTTTGAATCGCCTGCATTTGCTCATTTAAATAATATTCTTTTTGGGAGCGCTCCATCTGTTTTTTAACTCTTGAACGAATTTTCTTTTCTACTTCTAAAATTTCAATTTCACCGGTCATTATATTCAGTAAATGCTCTAAACGTTTTCCAGCATCGAAAATCTCTAAAACTTTTTGTTTTTCTTCGAGTTTTAAATTCAGCTGAGCAACAATAATATCTGCCAATTCACTTGAGTTTTCGATAGAAGAAACTCGCATTAAAATCTCAGGAGGAATTCTTTTATTTAATTTAACATAGGTTTCAAAAGTTGTTTTTACAGATCTGGCCAAGGCCTGAGACTCAATGGGGTTCTCAGATTCTTCAAAAATATTCTCAATCTGTACATTGAAAAAATTATCATTTGGCAAAAAATTAAGAATCCGAACACGACGCTTTCCTTCGACCAATACCTTAACTGTTCCATCCGGAATCCGTAACAATTGAATAATTGTCCCCGCCGTCCCAATCGTATAAACATCCCCGGGTTCAGGGTTGTTTGTTTTAGCATCTTTTTGTGCAGCTAAAACAATTTCCGTTTGTTTACTCATAGCGTCTTCGAGAGCGTTAATGCTCTTTTCTCGGCCAACAAACAAGGGCATCATCATGTGAGGGAAAATAATTAAATCACGCAAGGGCAATAAAGGTAAATTCTGCTGTTCTTTTGTCTCGCTCATGAAACCTCCTGTTAAGTACCGAGGATGCTCTTACTTTTTAATAAAAGCAGGTACACCCTCATGATACATTGGGAATGATTTCAGGAAAAGCAAATAATTATCAGATTCTAACAATATTTATCTATCTATGTCGAAGTCCAGCTGGGGCTCAAGCTATGTCTTGACCACCTTCTGAAACATCACTTAACCCGCCGCTGCCAAAACCTTCTTCTCTTTTAATAATTTTGGGAGGGGCTTTTTTAGTAAAAAAGTCTTCGTCAATTAAAACTTCTCTGGCTTCTTTCTGCGAAGGCAGATCGTACATCAAATCTAAAAGAGCATTTTCTAAAACCGCACGCAGGCCTCGAGCTCCCGTCTTTCTTTTTAAAGAAAGCTGAGCGATGGCGCGGACCGCGGCCTCTGTAAACTTTAAATTTACACCTTCATAGCTAAAAAGTTTTTGAAATTGTTTCGTAATCGCGTTTTTTGGACGAACTAAAATATCAATCAATGTTTCTTCATCCAATGGATCTAAAACAGCAATTGACGGCATACGACCAATAAACTCAGGAATTAATCCAAAACGCACCAAATCATCGGGTTCAATTTTTTTAAGCATATTTTCAGCTTTTTCTTTTTCAGAAGATGTTTTTATGTCAGCAGCAATACCCATTGTTCTATGAGTTAAACGCCCCTCGATCACTTTTTCCAATCCAACAAAGGCTCCACCACAAATAAATAATATATTCGAAGTATCTACCTGGATAAACTCTTGCTGAGGATGTTTTCTTCCACCTTTAGGAGGTAAATTGGCGACGGTCCCCTCTAAAATCTTAAGAAGAGCCTGCTGTACACCCTCACCGCTCACATCACGTGTGATAGATGGATTTTCTGACTTTCGAGAAATCTTATCAATTTCATCTATGTAAATGATTCCACGTTGACACTTTTCAATATCATAATCT
>DAIRER010000279.1:0-3607 GCA_036795495.1 Pseudobdellovibrionaceae bacterium
TAGTTGATTATATTCTATATTCTCTTCGTCATCCCGATGCCTTTACGGCTGCCAGCCTGATGGCTAGCTATTGGGAAGAGTTGATTAATGGCCTGCTGTATGAGATTTATTTTAAGCAAGAAATGGAGGCACTTGGGGTGATGGTAAGTACGCATTTACCAGCCTTAGAGCCACTGGGCACCGAGCCTGTTCAGCAATTAAAAAACCTCTTTGATAAGCTATATGCCTTTGAACATCCACTGCGGAAGTCGTTATACAACCTGTCCCTTGTGCCCCGGATTGCAACAATCAAGAAAGAAGCAGAGAAAGTGAAAAGTAGTTCAGTTGGGGTTGAAGAAGATGATGAGTAAAATAATATATTATGAAAATAGACAACATAGTTATTTCAAATTACAAAGCTTTTTATGGTACTCATAGGTTCGAAATCCAAGGCAAAAACTGCCTGATCTATGGGGAGAATGGAAGTGGGAAAAGTTCATTTTATTATGCTTTGAAGGATTATTTCAAGTCAAGCACCCTCACCAAAGAAGCAGCTGCCGAGCATAATAACATCCTATCAAAAGAGGTAAGAAACTTGTTTTCAACCGAGCAAGGAAAAGATCCCAGTTTTATTCACGTTTCATTTACTGATGAACAAGGGCCACTAGGGTTTTCATGGTCTATGTTGAATTCGAATATGGAAATGCCTAGGGCTCAAAGTCTTTTGGGTCCATGGGCCAAAAGACGCCCTCATTATAATGGCAAGAAAGTTTTCAGCTTTTCAGATGGTGGTTTTGATCTTTGGAGCCATGTCATTACCCGCTTCTTTATGGATTTTAAGAAGGAAAGGGGGGCTAAAAGTTTCGGGCAAATTTTAGCTTCAACCGGTAGCGCACTCAATCGTAAGCATACTGATTTCTGGGCAGAGGAAAAGAAAAAACGCTTTGACTTACTTTGTATAGAAATAGAGGCCATTGTTTCGTTTTTAAATGAGAATTTAAAAACACAGCTCTCGTATTTTGATAAAAGTATTAAAGTTGAAATCATCTTTAAGAATCCTAGTAGTTGGATATGGAGATTTCTGCCTAAAATAAAATTCCCCGATAAAAAGGGTTTCAAACTTGGACCTAATTATAATCTAAATTCCTTAGTAAAAAAATGGTTTGATGTGAAGATAAAATACCATAGTCGCGAAATTCCGGCAGTTGCCAAATCACACCTTTTTCTGAATGAGGCACGCCGTTCTGCGATTTGCCTTTCAGCGATGCTTGCTTCTTTGAAAACTTTGGACACTGAAATTCCATACAAGTATCTTATTCTAGATGACATTTTGGTTGGTCTTGACAACTCGCTCAGAATGAGTTTTATGGAAGCGCTTGAGAAGGAATTTAGAGATGACTATCAGATTTTTTTACTTACTTATGATAGATCATGGTTTGAACTTAATTCCAGGATGCTTGATTCAATTAAGTGGCAGTTTCTTGAAATGTACAGGGATACTGTGGACGACCTCAAAATCCCTAATGTCCGTGTTCTGGATAAAAAAGAACCACTTGATACGGCACATGAGTTCTATAATCAAAAGAGCTATGCATTAGCTGCCCACTGCCTTCGGGTCCAATTTGAAAAACTACTTTCAAATCAAAGTTTGCCAAATTTATTCCGTTTGTCCAAGAAGGAAGTTGGAGAAATTACTGTAGAAAATATGAGGTCAAAGAGTTTGGCTGACTCATTTCAAGGGCTTGAAGACTGGGCCAATCAATTTACTTCACCATCAAATGGAATTGAAAAGATCCGAAAACTAAAAGGGTTACTTAAAGTACTAATGAACCCATCCTCACATTCTGATGCCGCAAATTCTTATTATATCAAAGAGTTAGATGAGTTGTTTGAACTTGAGAAATGGCTTAGAGACAACCTGAAAAAGCCATTAGAAAGACAGAAACCTTTTATTCCAGTTAATTCAGAGGTCCGAGTACGAATCCCCTCTTCCAATATTGTTGGAAAATCATATAATTGGTATGGTGTCCTGGTGGAACCCTTCACTGAAAAGTTATGGAATGGAACTACAATAAAGAATACGCCTAAAATACAGATTTTGGGAGGATTTGCCGAGTTAGCCAACGGAGAATATGTACAGAAATTTGAAAACAAAACTCCTCGGCAATATTCTGGATTCTATGATTTATGGGACAAGGTAATTGATTTCATAAATGAAAGTTCTGCCGAATCGACCAAATTCGATGGAGAAACAAAAGCTAGTATTGAATCGAATGGCAGGAAATCTTTATCAATGGTTCAATTTAAAATTGATGGTTATGATTGGCAACCAGTAAATCTATTTTTTGTTATTCGTGCCATGCTTACAGCCGTCACTGATGAAGAATTTGCAAAACTAGAGGCAGCAAAAGGAAAACAATCCGAAGCATAATTTTATGGTAATCGCAATTCGACAAAAACTGATTGAATTGGCCCGAAAGGGCGAAACCTGGTCGTATTCTACCCTAAATGACCAAATGAATTTGAAATTGAATTTTAAGAATCCGGACCATCGGAAGAAAATTGGAGATTTAATTGGTGAGGTTTCTCAAATTGAATTTGAAAAAGAAAGGCCGCTCCTAAGCGCCCTTATTCTCCACCATGATGGCAAAGAGCAAGGTGATGGCTTTTACAAGTTGTGTGAATCTAAGCTTGGAATTCACTGGGAAACTTTGAAAAAAGACCGTGCCTGGGAAAAATCAATAATCCAGGAATGCTTTGATTTCTGGGCAGATGAAAAAAAATTTTGGGCGTTTAAAGATGACTATTAGATAGAAAAAACAAGTTTAGAAATGGGAAAGTTATTTGAAGAAAAATCAAGGGCGGGTCTCAAAATAGTTGCTGAGGGTGATTCATGGTTTGCCTACCCAGCGATCACTCAAGTAAAAAATCTGATTCGACATCTGCAGGACCGAGGGTATATCATTACCAACCTCTCAACCATTGGTCATACCGCAACTGAAATTGTTTACGGTACTATTTTGCATGAGAAGTACAATTACTGGCCATTCCAACAAATTGACCAAACACTTGAAATCATTGATCAGCAGGAACCTGATATTGTTCTGTTTTCTGCCGGGGGAAATGATATAGCTGGGGATGAACTAGGTACTTATCTTAATCATTATAAATCAGGTTTGCCCGTTTTGAAGGAAGGTTTTTTGAAGCATACTATTGAAGAAAGCCTGCGAAAAGCTTATGTCGATTTTTTCACAGCTGTCAGGTCCAATAATAAGAAAACCCAATTTATCATTCACGGATATGGGTATCCACCCGTTAACGGGGATGGTGTTGGTTTAGATTTAAAGTCAATAAATTTTGTGGGGCCTTGGCTAAAGCCTGCGTTTTCGTCACGTGGTTTTAGCGATCGAAGACAAAATGAGCGGGAAATGAGGAAGGTTATAGATTGGTTTAATGATATGTTGAGTGGTCTTGCAGACACATATTCCTATGTACACTATGTAGATTTGAGAAAGATCACAGATGATTTCAGTCTTTGGGTGAATGAGCTTCATTTGACCAGCCACGGTTATAAATTGGCGGCGGAAGCATTTGACAAGAAGATACAAGAGTTGTAATCTTTCAAAGA
>DAIRER010000280.1:0-3554 GCA_036795495.1 Pseudobdellovibrionaceae bacterium
TTGAACATCAGCAGAAAGAAACTCAAGGGGATCATTTGGATCAGAACTAATACTATGATCTTGAATTAAATTTTTAAGTGAATAGATTTTTTTGGTTTTCGAATTCAAATGAAATTTTCTGAGATGTTGTGAGCTTAAAACATAAATTGAGCCATTGCTGTATATTGTTTCTAAAGATTGATTATCTGTAAGGCGGAGAAATGGATTTTCCATATAGGAAATATCACCTATGTTTTCCAATTTTTGGGGAGTGTTATGATTTAATGGCTCTGTTAGGGGCGCTCTGAACACGGAGCCCTTTTGCATAAAATAGAGGTTTGAGCTAAAAACAACGGCACTTTGGATATGATTAAGGTCGTTAAAGTCTTCGGTCGAATAATGCTCTTCGAAATACTGGAGCTGATAACTTTTTAAATTTGTCCAAAAGAGGCGTCCTTTGAATTGAAGAATCGATTGAGTGGGATCTAATGAGACTAATTTTCCTAAGAAAGGAAGGACTTGTGTTTTTAGTTGAAGCTGAGGAGATTTTAATTGAAAGATGGGTTTTCTTTCAAGATCTAAATAGGGTAAATATCCCGTATTTGGTTGAAGATCTATCCGGGGTATAGATAACTTAAATGACTTAGGTTGATTTTCTAAAAAAAACTCAAAAACAAGATGGCCTTCGATAGATCTAAGATCCATTTTTTGAAATTCTTGGGGGAAGTTAATTTCTTGCGAAAAAATAATTTTTTGGGTGCTAATATCAAAGGCTAGTAATACGTTTGTGTCGGTTGTTTTTCCAAGAATCCAGGCAATATTCGGAAAAGTATCGCGAGCGATAGCATAAACTTGCTTAAGTGAAGTTAATATTGGGAAGGGTAAGCTTTGAGATGTTTTCAAATATAAACCATTTTGTCCCTGAATTAGAATATATTGAAATTTATCTTTTTTAAAAAATAAAGAATTGATAGCTCGAATTCCTAAATGTGTAAGTTCTGCTTTGTAGGATGTTTTTTCCCATTGAGGGAAATCATTTTTAATTAAAGTTAACCCAGAGTCTAAACCGTCGATTGCTAAACTTGTAGCTAATAGATAGCGATTGTGAGCTGATACATTTAAAGTAGTGAGAGGTGACTCCAGTGCTAAAGCCTGAGTTTTAACTTGCAAATTTGGAATCGGTTCAATTTTTTTTGTGGGATCATTGAGATTCAATTTTAAAAAACTCCAAAAAATAACTTGGTTCTCAGTTTTATCTTTTAATAAGAAAAAAACTTGATGAGTGATGGGGTCGTAGGTCATTTGAGTGATTCGTGAGCTGAGTCCACTGTACAAAACTAGTTTTTTGCTGGATTTCAATTGGTGCAGGACTAAATTGAATTTAGGAGGACGGTGTTGATCTTTATTCGTGAGTTGAGGGTTAAGAGATAGGACCGTGTCTGAGTCCACCATTATCCACAAACGATCATCTAATGTGTTTAGATTTTTTGAAAGATCTCTGTCGACTTTTCCAAAATTTTTAAATGTGCTGGGGAGTTTGAAATCGTTTTGGTTAATTTCATCAATTATTGATTTGCAGGTCGCTTGAGGCGCAGCTAAGGCTGAATTAAAAATCATTAAAAAGCCAAGGCTTGTTCTAATGAAAATTATCCTAGTGAAAAAGAAATTTATAAAATTTAAAGTTTTTTTAACTTTGTACATATTTTACCTGAAGCAAAATGTGGACCAGGAGAAAGGGTTTAAAATAGAGCATTTGAAATGAAAAAAGTGTCAATGTTTTAGACAACTGTCGGGCAAGTTCGAGCTTTCTTTTTGGATTATGTCTCATAAATTGAATATTTGATAAAAAGAAAGTGTTAAATTTAGGCATGATCTGTGCACATAAACTCTTATATGGATAAAAAGCAAGTTCAATATTTTTCTTTAGTTTTTTTAGCCTTATTTGGATATTTAGGGTTAGATTCCTTTGGATTATTGAAAGATAAAAAACAGGACACTCCCGCTAAAGAAATAAACTATTCAATGCCGAGATTGAATTCACAAAAATCTAAAACGATTGTGGATGAAGATCCTATTCAGTTTAAAAAACATAGAAATCAAGATTTTGGTAATAAAAATAAATCAACAGAGGACTTAGACGCTCAAAAGAAAACAGATGAAGCCTTAAAAAATGCAATGAAACTTGCAGACAATATGAAGACAAAAAAAGAACTTAAGAAAAAAAATAAAGACTCGAATAAATCTAAAAAGGTAGCCGCTAATAAGAAAATAAATAATACTAAAGATAAAGATCAAGTGTTTTCTCATGAGTCCAATAAATCATTAAAAAATGATGATTATGAATACGAAGGTCAGGGTGGAGATTCTAGGATTTCTAAAGGCGACATTCCCTTTGAACAAGAGTTAGTTCAAGAAAATAACATGTCCGTAATTCCTTCGGTTAAAACTCTTTTAGATAATTACAAAAATAAAAGAATTAATGATGAAACATTTTACAGCGTTTTAGAATTATTATTAATGGATAAAACAATAACTTCGCAAGAAAAAGTATTAGAAGCGCTGTATGGTGTCTATTCGACACAAAGTTTTATTTTTGCTAGTCAAAATCAAGACCGTGTTCAAAATGCTCTAAAGAGTAAATTTAGAAATTACTTATATACCTATAGTTCTGTACAAAATATAATTTACACTCAAGGCGCTTTAAGGTCTGGTCAACAGGGACAGATCATGGATGGAAGCCGTGTGTTTTTGCTTTCGATTGATTCATATAAAAGAACAAAAAATGAAAAAATGAAAAATATTTTTTCAAAATTTAATATGACATTTAAAAATCTAAGTCGTAATGAAAATTCTAATGTTTCAAAAATAGCTCAAAAAGCATTAAGCGAATTGGGAGCTTTATCTCTTGCGATCTCTGTTAGCAACTTTGATTATTATCAATAGCAGATAGATCCGTTCTATTTCATTTAAAATACAAATGGTTCCATGGATTCGCCCTCCATTCGGTAAGAGGATTCTCCGTGAATACTTTCAGAAATTTGAATTTTAATAGTACCAACAACCCACGCCGGATTGGTGACTTTATCTCTAGGTAGGGGCTCTTTAAGATGAACATGGATAATTAAGTTCGGTGGAGGGGGAGGGACATGGATACAGGCTTGCGCATCGGGGACAAGTAAAAACTCACTGAGCATGGTGTAATCGTCAGAAAGTGGAACAATAAATCCTGCCATACGAACGCGTTGACCATCAATTGCTTTTACATCATCGGGCATTTGTCCAGTTTTGTAATCTAATTTATAGAGAAGATCCCAGCTTATTTTTTGAGCTGATGATTTTGATTTCAATTGATCTTTAAAAAACCAAGTTCCAAAAATTAAAGTAATGAAAAGAATAAATGTGAATATAACAATTTTTTTCAATTGGACCTCAAATCATAATTTTAAGAATATATTCACTCAGTTTTTTTTCGTCAAGCCGTTAGCTGGCTTTTGAAAACTTAGCTTTAGGAAAGGGCAGGTTGTTGTCAATAATTTCATGCATAAAAGAGGGAACATGCCCAGAGGCTTCTAATT
>DAIRER010000281.1:0-3545 GCA_036795495.1 Pseudobdellovibrionaceae bacterium
GTTCCCATCGTCTAGTGGCCTAGGACACCTCCCTTTCACGGAGGATACAGGGGTTCGAATCCCCTTGGGAACGCCAAAAACCCTTTTTCAATCCCGCTCGCTGAGTGGTACTGAAAAAGGGTTTTTTGTTTTTGGGAAATTGATATCGCTTGAAGTACGGGGTTCGACAAAAATAGCAGGAGGCTATTTTTGCGTGCAACCCGAGCGCTCTTGCGCGAGGGCTGAGGGCAGGAGCCCGAAGCAATCCCCCTTCGGGACGCCAATTTTTTCTATAAAAATCATATAAGTTGAAAACTCTCAAAGAAAACTCCATTGGAGCTAGGGGCTCCAGGCGAAGCTGTTTAGGTCGCTATTTAAACCCGAACGGACAAACCATCTTTTAAAGCCAATCGACTGGCTTTAATGGCTGGAATAAAGCCCACTAAGGTTCCAAACAACCAAATAAGTGCTAGATAAATAAATTCAATTTTTGAATAAGAACTTCCCTGAATATAAAATCCAAACTGATTGGCTAACCATCCGGATAAGAATAAAAAAAGAACACTGTTTATAATGACTCCGACAAGAATCGCAAGACTGGTGAGTAAACAGCTTTCAAAAACCAACAAACTGGTTAGTCTTAAGGGCCCCGCGCCCAAAGATCGTAAGATAGACATTTCTCTTCTTCTTTCATTTAAACCAGCTAAAATTGTACTGACCATGGCAGCAAGTCCGACAATCAATACCATAAATGAAATTATTTTAAGCACCACATCGATTTGACTTAGACTGCCCCAAAGTTCAGACAACGTAACTCCAGGAATGATGGCCAATAAAGGCTCCGAAGTGTAATTGTTAATAAAACGCTGAAGTCTTAAGGTCTCAACTCTTGATTTTGTCCGAAGAAAAAAAGAAGTAATGGGTCCAATTTTTATATTTTCTTTTTTCAACTCAGTCTGTGAACTTGCTTTTTTAGTATGTGAATTTTCTTTTTTCGAATCAGAACTTTCTGAATATTTCCAATCAATATGAATGGCCTCCATACCATATAAAGAAATGTAAAGACTTTGATCCAAGGCCGTCCCTGTCGGCTGTAAGATGCCCACCACCCGGAAAGGTTTATCATCATGAAATAAAAGTCCTTCACCACGAGTCACTCCATGGGCAATGACGACGGGTTCTCCGACTTTGTATTTTAGCTTTTTATAAACATCACTTCCAAGAACAACATCCCAAACATCCAAAGCAGGTTGGCCTTCCAGCAACTCCACTTTTTGATTTCCGCGAAAACGATAGTGCTCATAAAAGTTTTCATCTGTAGCGACCACACGAAAACCACGATGACCATCACCTAAAGAATAGGGAATCGTCCAAGCCACTTCAGGTAAATTTTTAATCTCTTGATAACTTTCCCATGAAATATTATTTGAAGCACTTCCCATATTAAACACAGAATAGAGAATCAGATTTACGGGACCCGTCCGCCCCCCCACAAGCAAATCAACCTGACTTACAGATTGAGTAAAACCCTCTTCCGCAGCTCGTTTGGTTCGTTCGACAGCTAACAATAAAGTGACGCTTAATGAAATAGATAAAACAGTCAGTACAGTAGATGTAAAACGATTTCTAAGAGATTTTAATGCTAATCTAAAAAAAATCATATTTTATCCTCAAACGAGTTAAATGAAGATTGATTCATATCTAAAAGACTTAAGGATCGATCAAATAATTTTTCAAGCGATCGGTCATGACTGACAAATAGGATGGAAGTCCCATTCTGGGTACAAAGCTCAAAAAGAAGTTTAATAAATTTCTCTCTATGATTAAAGTCCAATGAGGAGGTTGGTTCATCGGCTAAAATCAAATCCGGTTTTCCTAAAATCGCCCGAGCCGCGGCAACCCTTTGCTGTTGCCCCACCGAAAGTTCTGTCACGGGCTTTGTCATATATTTTTCTATACCTAAAAACTGACAAAGTCTTTGAACTTCATTTTTTTCAGAATCTTTGGGCACTTTTTTTCTTTTTACATCGCTTAAGTAAAGTGGAAGTGTGATATTCTCTTCCACCGTAAGATATGGAATTAAATTAAAGCTTTGAAAAATATAACCCATATAATGAGCTCTAAATTCATCACGTTGAGTGGAAGTTAGTTCTGAAATCTTTTGATTTCGAATCTCTAACTCGCCACTGCTGGGGATATTGATCCCCGCAAGTATTTCTAAAAAAGTGGTCTTACCACAGCCACTCGGTCCATAAAGAAAAACCTTTTCCCCTTTTTGAAGTTCAAAAAAGGGAATATCTAAAATATTCTCATTCGAAACTGGATACTTAAACTTCAAATCTTTAACTTTAATCATTTACTGAGAAGTGTATCTTTACTTTTATAGAAGTTCAACAGTCACAGGTTTTCGCTGAACTTCTATTGATTTTTGTAAATCTCCCACCAAAATGGTGACATCCAAGTCCTTAACTCCCTTAAATTGAGTAAAATCGATAGTTAATTTTGTTCCCTTGATTTCTTTTTTGCATAAAACATTAAAAAGGGCGACAAAATCCGAATGTTCACCATGGTGATGTTTATCGTCATTTTGGTTTTCATGATCTTCATGATTTTCTTCACCAACCCTTTCTATTTTTTCTTTTGAAAAAACGCAACCTAAAGAGGCATCAAATTTAACCATTGATCCCATACCCGATTCAAATTGAGAAATAACCTGACTGAGTTTCTTTTTGTCTTTTTCTGTTTTGGCTTCGTGTTCAAAACCCAAGACGCCCTCAGAGGCCCCTTTAAATTCAACTTTACCCTGAAGTTGATCAAAAGCAATATTCAGAACCGCCCCCCCATGAACATGAGCCTCATGATGTCGATGTTCGTTCTTTTTATCGGCAAAAACAACTAAACTGGTTAGGATAACTCCTAGAATAACACTGTTTTTTTTCATTTTAATTTCCTTTCAACTTTATATTTAAAATATCTATACGCAACAATGTTGCAAATAGATATTCCTTATAAATGCAAAAAGGATCAATACGCGATATGTCTGAGAAACATCCGCCATTACGGAACTGGTCTTACCTGCTACTCCTGTTCAATCTGACATTGTCCTATGGACCAGCCAATTTGACCTATCCGATAAAGAACCTTACCTTTTGTATCGTAAGCATTTATGATGGAGGCCCCGGATTGATCATCTCTATTTCTTTCAAGATCAATAACGGCCACGGTCATCCTGGCAATTTTATTAAAAGTATCTATTCCTTGACTCTGGCCTAATTGACCAAATAAATAATTTTTAACTAGAGACACAGCCCCTGTATCGCTATTTAATTTTCTAAAATTCTTTTTCAGTACATCAAATTTTGAAAGATCAAGACTTCGATACACGGGTATCTCTCTTTGACTAGTGACCTCACCAACTTCAAGCATCTCACCATATCCACCATCCACGGCAACAATTCTTACCGCTTGAGTATTAGAGATCGTTTTCAAGATACACTGCTCAACGAGCTGATCCGCTTTCAACCCGCCAAAGGCCAATGTTGATTTTAGGATTAAGGCACTTATCA
>DAIRER010000282.1:0-3538 GCA_036795495.1 Pseudobdellovibrionaceae bacterium
ATACATTTTTCGACTCTAATTTAAAAAAGGAACTTTTCTCTGGTTTTAATTGGCAGTCTTTGTGTGATCAGATTCTAGAAAATTTAAATAAAAATGTTTATGTTTCTTTTGATATTGATGGACTTGATCCCCAATTTTGCCCCCATACAGGAACCCCAGTTCCTGGAGGTCTCACAACGGACCAGGTCTTTTTCTTGTTTTCGAAACTGATTGAGTCAGGTCGTAAAATTATAGGATTTGATGTCAATGAGGTTTCTAGTGGAGGAGGCCCCCTTGCAGAGGCCGAGTGGGATGGAAACGTTGGTGCTCGGGTGCTTTATAAGCTTTGCGGGTGGTCAACTCGAAGCTAACCCTACCACGCCTTTTGCAACTACCGCGCGTATTTTTTATTTAAAGATTCGCGTATTTCGGCTCCCTCGATGCTCAATCGAGTCCAAGGAATCGTTCTAAGTCTTTCTGGTTCAATTTCTTCTTCTGTTTCTTCACAAAAACCAAAAGCTCCAGTTTCAATACGTCCCAAGGCGCTTTCAATTTCAACCAACTGAGATCTAAGTCTTTCATGCATACTTAAAAATTCAGCTTCGGCTAAAACTCTCATGGTTTGATCCCCTTCGTCTCCCCCGCGGTCTTCAAACTGATCCAGATTTTTTTTAGCATCTTTCACTCGATTTAAAATATCTGCCTTTGTACTTAGAAGCTTTTGTCTGCATTCTAAAATTAATTTTTGATCCATATTCATGCCCCCCCCTTGTCTTTATTAGTGCCATATTGGAACTGATCTATTTATTTCCAATTTTGTAAATTTTGCAAGAGAAAAAACTTAAATCAACTTAAATTTTGTTAAGTTTCTGAAAAGACGCCATTTTTTTTAAATTTTTATGCATTATGTTGTCATGGTCCAATGTCTATGACCGACATGCATCAATTTCTATCAAGATCTTAAAAAAGACTTAAGTTCTTATTTTATTCGCCGATGAGGTATTTAAGCCCGTCAGACATAAAAAATGAGGTTTATAAATATGAACGATTACACTTCAAAAGCGAAACACGGACAGTATTTAACTTTTCAAATTAAAGAAGAGTTTTATGGTTTACCCATTGAAACCGTTAGAGAAATTAATCGTGTTGGCGACATCACGCCGGTCCCAAAGACACCACCATTTGTTCGAGGTGTTATGAATCTTAGGGGTAAAATCATACCCGTTGTTTGTCTTCGATCAAAATTTATGATGGAAGAGCAATCCTACACTAGAGACACTTGTATTATAGTTATTGATGCCGAAATTGGCCAAGTGGGAATGATTGTTGATGCAGTTAGAGATGTCGTTTCACTGACAGATGCACAAATAGAGCCCGCTCCAGTTTTAGGAAATTCAAAGTCCTTAGGATTTGTGACAGGCATGGGGAAACTAGATAATAAAATTGTAATTTTACTTGATTGTGTTGCCACTTTTTCTGCTGAACAAATGGCTTTATTGGCAAACATGAGTTATTCCACTTCATCAGATAACAATAAAACCCTTGACCACAGCGACGAAGAGGCTGCTTAACAAAGTTTGCAAAAAATCATTAAATTTTCAACTTGTTCAAGAATTAAATAAACTTGATTTATTTAGTTTATCATTTTTCAATTACAATATTGAAATCTAAGATTGTAACTTTTTAGTTTTTTTGGTTGTACTCTGGTTTCACCTTGGTATATGTTTCAGCCAAAGGGGTATTTATGAAATACTTAGTCATAGAAGATGATAAAAGCATTGCGCAGATCATTGCATCAGCACTTCAAGATGCCACCACGCAAGTCGATACCGCTTATGATGGTTTAGATGGCTTTGAAAAAGCCCAACAAAATAATTATGATGCCATCATCGCCGATGTTATGCTTCCTGAAATGTCTGGTTTAAGCATAGTTGAAAAGCTGAGGAAGCTTGGTAACAATACCCCTCTGATGATTGTCAGTGCCCTAGGAGAAACAAAAAATAAAATTGAAGGCCTCAGACTTGGAGCCGATGATTATCTATCAAAACCTTTTGATATGATTGAATTAAAACTGAGAGTAAAAAATCTTCTTAAAAAAACTCAAGCTTTAGAAGCCCTCACTCTGTTGACATATAAAGATCTCTCCTTAGATCGCTTTAAAAGAACAGCAGAGCGACAAAACCGCTCTATCGAACTGCAAGAAAAAGAGTATATGCTGCTTGAACTCTTTTTATCTCATCCCAATGAAATTATAACAAAGATGAATATCTTAAAAAAAGTTTGGAATTATGACTACGATCCAGATACAAATATTGTAGATGTACTTGTTTGTCGTTTGAGAAATAAGATCGAAAAAGATTTTCAATCCCGTTTGATTTATACGGTCAGAAGCATCGGCTATATTCTTAAATAGACCTCTTTCTAGGCGCCTAAATAACTTCGTCGTATTACGTCGTCTTGTAATAGCTCAGAGCCAACCCCTGTAAGAGTTAACACCCCGGTCTCAATAACATAGGCACGTTGAGAAATTTTAAGAGCCATGCGTGCGTTTTGTTCTACCAAAAGCAAGGTCATACCTAATTTATTGAGCTTTTCTATAATTTGAAAAATCTGCTGCACGACCCTAGGAGCTAATCCCAATGAGGGTTCATCTAATAATAATATTTTTGGACGAGTCATTAAGGCCCTAGAAATGGCTAACATCTGCTGTTCTCCACCAGATAAAGTCCCAGCCAGTTGAGATTTTCTTTCGAACAGTCTCGGAAATAATTCAAAACAGTTTGCCAAATCTGACTTAATTGCCTCTTTGTCTTTACGCCGATAGGCACCCATCTCTAAATTTTCTAGAACTGTTAAATTAGGAAAGACGCCCCTTCCCTCGGGGGATTGAGAAATACCCTCCATCACGCGCTCATGAATTGGTAATTTCATGATATTTTTTCCGTTAATAAGAACAGATCCCTTTGCTTCTGCTAAACCAGAAATAGCTTTTAATATACTGGTTTTTCCAGCCCCATTAGACCCAATCAAAGAAACAATTTCACCTTCAAAAACATGAAAACTAATGTCTTTAACCGCATGAATCGCACCATAAAAAACATTTAAATTTTGAACTTCCATTAACTTTTGCTTCACAATAAATCCATGTCTTTCTTTTTATTAATCAATCTGTATCAACACCAAGATAAGCTTCGATTACTTTTTTTGAGTTCTGAATTTTATCGGCAACACCTTCTTCTATTTTGCTACCATGATCTAAAACAACAATGTGCTCACATATTCCCATTACTAACTTCATATCATGTTCAATTAACAGCACTGTAAGCTGAAATCTTTTTCTAATCTTTGCAATAAGCTCCATTAAATCATGAGTTTCTGAATGATTCATACCTGCGGCCGGCTCATCCAGTAAAATCATTTTAGGCTTTGTGGCCAAAGCTCTTACAATTTCTAACTTTCTTTGGTCTCCATAGGGCAAATAAGAGGCTTTTACATGGGCCTTTGATTTTAAAGAAAAAATTTCTAATAATTCCAAAGCTTCTTCATTTATTTTTTTTTC
>DAIRER010000283.1:0-3532 GCA_036795495.1 Pseudobdellovibrionaceae bacterium
TATGAAAAATATTTTTATCTATCTAATATTATTAGTCTTTATAGATTATCTTCGACCCGTTTTTATCTTTAGCTGTAGTTTTGAAATGAGATGAACAGCCATTTTTTCTTGAACTCGACACATTTTCAACTCATCTCGACGGTAGGACCGCTGCGAGGGAGTCAATGTGCCTGTTTCTAATTCCATTTCATAATCTAACTTAGAAGAACGAATACCTTCTAGTTCTTTTGTCTGTTGTTTAAACAACTTAGTTACTCCACTTAAAGGAGCTACTTCAATCCAGTCTTCTTTGGTTCTGTACCAACTGACCATTCTTAAAAATCGAGCCTTATTTTTAGCTAAAGTAAATTTTGGAAATTGAGTGTCTTCTAAATCAAGAATATTTTCGATTTCATTTAAATCATGATCATCATCTTCTTCGATAAAAGCTTTATCGCCAAGAGCCGCTAAGAGTTCGGCTGCGGTTTCGGCTTCTGCCTCGGCTGCATTAATTTCTGTATCGGTCTCTTCTTCATCACTATCAACATCATTTTCAATGTCCAAATCCAAATCATTATCTAAGTCAGCGTCTATATTGGCAGAATGTGCGTTTATACCCATAATTCAAGTCCTCCACAAGATGATCAATTTTTTGCGTTAAAGAGAAACATACATATATCAAAAGTAGAAATAACACAAGCTGTTATCTTGTGCAGAAATTATAAATTTATTTTGATTTTTTGAAAGCCCACTCTACTGATTAATTGAATATTTAAGAAATCGACACTCAATCTGGCCATTGAATAGGAAAATTTTACGTGTTGATTTTAATTTTAAATCCATAATGAGATCTTTATTTCCTGATAAAATCCAACAATCCCAGCCTTTGAATTTATTCTTTAAGATGTACCCCATATCACGATAAACGTCTCTTAACTCTTCTTCCTCTCCAATACGAGCTCCATAGGGAGGATTTACAATGATCAAACCCGGCTGTGCTTCTGGGTTCTCAACAAGTGCAATCTGCTCTTTTTTAAATTCAATAATCTTATCTGTGCCTGCATTTCTTGAGTTCTCTTTGGCCATTTTGATCACTTTAAAATCGGCATCAAATCCATAAATTTTCACAGGAGCTTCAGAAAGCTCAGCATCTACGGCGTGCTGTACAATATCCTCCCAAACACTTTTATCAAAACCCTTCCAGCTTTGAAAAGCAAAACCCTTTCGATGAATTCCAGGAGCAATATTTAATACCATCATCGCCGCTTCAATAAGTATCGTTCCTGACCCGCACATAAAATCAACAAGGGGTTGCTTTTTATCCCAGCCAGCCAGCAAAACAAGCCCTGCTGCAAGATTTTCTTTCAATGGAGCCACACCCTGCTCTGTTCGATAACCCCTTTGAAAGAGGCTACTCCCCGAGGTATCTACAGCCACATGGTATTGATTTTTAAAACCTTTAATATGCACACGAAGATGAGCATGATCATTATCCACGCTGGGACGTTTTCCAAATTTATCTCGAAATTGATCTACAATGGCATCTTTAACCTTCATGGCTAAAAATCGCTGATCTCTCATCATACTTTCATGTACACTGGCCTCTACGGCGATAGTTTGATCCGCAGTTATATATTTAGTAAAATCATGTTTTAAAATATTATTATAAAGCTCTTCGGGCTGATATGCAGGAAAATCCAATACGGGCTTTAAAATACGACTCGCCAATCGGGAGTTCAGATTGGCTTTATAGCAACCCGCCCAATTCGTTTCAAAAAAAACCCCTCCAATATCTTTTTTGATTTGATCAAAACCCATATCTTTGAGTTCATCACCCAAAACATCTACCAAACCTCGAGCCGTCGAAGCAAAAAACTGGGGCATATTTAACTCATTTCTTTCTTAATCTGGGGTTACATCTCTTGATATTTGGGTCCACCGCCACCTTCAGGTACGGTCCACTCAATATTTTCAAAGGGGCACTTAATATCACACGTTTTACAGTGAATACAATTTGTAAAGTTGATCTGTAAATATTTTTCCTGTGTCCCTGGATTTAATGGCAACATTTCGTAAACGGCCGCAGGACAAAAATGAGTGCATGGAGATTTGTATTTTGGTTCACAAACGGTTCTGCAAACATCCCCATTTTGAAGTTTTAAATGATTCGGAGAATCCTCATCATGCAGGGTTCCCGTCAAATACACACTGCTGAGTTTGTCAAAAAAGAGCTTTTGATCCGGCATCGGTAGGGCTTGATCCTGAGGCAGTTGGCCCTCAGGCCAAATCATTTTTGCTTCTTTTGTAGATTTTGCATCTTTATGAGCACTCATCGGATCAAATAAACCTCGCCCCCCTGTTAATTCTTGAATTGCAATCAAAGGAAGTGATTTTAGAATCCCCATACTCAAGGTTTGATGAAAATTTCTAACTCTATAGAGATCTTTTTTAATAAAACTTGAATGGATCCAATCTTTGTATAGTTTTAATGTTTTTTCAGTAAAATCATTTTTTTGAAGTGCTAAAAAAGCCACCTCAGCCGAAAGCATCGCCGATTTCATACCCAAATGAAGGCCTTTAAGCTTCTGTGCATCCACAAGGTTTGCAGAATCTCCACAAACCATCCATCCTTTTCCAAAAAGCTGCGGAAGAGAGTACCAACCTCCAGCCGGAAGAGTTTTTCCACCGTAAGCCACGACTTTTCCATCTTTAATAAGAGACTTTATAAAGGGATGAGTCTTTAAACGCTGAAGTTCTCGATGAGGATCCAAATATGGATCTTTAGTGTCCAGATAGGCCACCAAGCCCAAAGCTATGCGGTCTTGAGGTAGGGTATAAATAAAAGTGCCACCAATGCTCTTTTTTAAGGGGTAGCCCATTGTATGGATCACACGGCCTGGACGAACACTACCCGGAGCACATTGTATAATTTCCTTAACACCTTCTTCATAAATATCACTCACCATAGGTTCTGGCATTTGAATGTTTTTTTTATGAGACTTAAATAAAGACCCGCGTGGTCCTTCTGCAAAAATCACCAATTTGGATTTAATAATAAGTCCTGGTTCAAAATTGGATTTGGGTTTGCCTGATTTGTCACGTCCCTTGTCCCCGGTTCGCACTCCTATCACTGTATTTTGATCATATAGGACCTCTACAGCAGAAAACCCTGGCAGCACATTTACACCCTTGGATTCACACAAAGAGCTTAACCATCGATTTACTTTACCTAACGAGATAATCCAATTTCCTTGATTATGAAAGGGCGGTGGTATGACAGGAAACTTAAACGAAGAAGACTCTCCTAAAAAATGAACTTCTTCTTCTTCAACCTGTGCTTCAATTGGAAAACCCAATTCTTGATAGTTTGGAATCATTTCTTTTAAGGCTATAGGATTCATCACGGCGCCTGATAGGCTATGCCACCGATCTCATTTCCTTTTTCTAAAACAACAATCATCGGCTCAGCCATAATTTGAGACTCTTGATTTTGAGATTGCATCAATGAATTAAATTCTGATATTTTTTGGGTCAACTGATAGGCAAAGGAGAG
>DAIRER010000284.1:0-3516 GCA_036795495.1 Pseudobdellovibrionaceae bacterium
TCCGATAAGCCATTTCACAAAGATCATCTCGAACCTTTAATGAATTGTATTGAATATGCTCAACCCACAAACTTTGCGTCTGCCCCTCAAAAAAAACAAGAGGCTGTGCCAGAAAATATCCAATAAGATTTGATTGAGCACCTTCTAAGTGCTCTTGTCCAAAACTCCATCCCATAGGTAAATAATGCTCTAAGGACTCTTTTCTGCTTCTAGAATTCCAACCCGAAAAAATAATTTCTTCTTCTGATAAAAATTGATCTTTCCTTTTTTTTTCATCGTAACTCAAAAGTAATTCTAAATCTTTAATTTGCAAAACTCTGGACTGAATCGACATGTTAAAAAACTCCCTTTCTTCTTGGAGAATCCCTTTGGCTTTGTTACACTTTGATTTATGAAACAAACAAATTATGATAGCCAATTTTTTAAGGACCTTTCACATACAATTTCTGAATTAAAAAAGCAAAACATAACTCCCCTAGCCGCCTTCGATGCCGACGGAACCCTTTGGAGCATTGACATTGGAGAGTCTTTCTTCAATTTCCTAATTCAAAAAAAACGAGTCGAACTTCCCACGAATCCTTGGGAGCACTATCTTGAGCTTAAAAAGAAAAATAATGATCCGCAAGAGGCTTATCTCTGGTTGGCTCAAATATGCAAAAATCAGCCTATTGAAACAGTTCGAAGCTGGTCTCAAGAAGCCTTAGAACAATATGGCCCTCCCGGTGATTGGATTTATCCTGAGCAGTTGAAATTGATTCAATTTCTTCAATCACATCATATTCCTATCTATATTGTTTCTGCGTCTATTACTTGGGCCATTGAACCTGGCGCCGCCCTCTTTCGAGTTCCTAAAGAAAATGTCCTCGCTGTTGAAACAATTGTTGAAAAGGGACTCATTACAGACTTTCAAAATGGACCCATCACCTATCAAAAAGGGAAAGTTGAAAAACTTTTACTCGCCACCCAAAACAAACACCCCTTTCTGGCCTCGGGAAACACCCTTGGAGATCAACACCTTCTCGAGTCTGCTTCTCACTATAAGATTGCCATTCAGGGGGCAGCGCCTGCTTCGAAAATGTATCCAGCTGAGGAAAAACTACAGCACCTCGCCCAGCAACAGGGCTGGATACGTATGCACTTTAGCTAGACCAACACTAGACCATTTCTTTATAAGGTCCTCTCTATAAAATTCCGAAGAGTGCTTTATGAAAAAGCATTTTAGATTATTTAGATTACAATTTGTTTTGTTTATATTTAGCCCTGTTCTCATTCAATGCTCCAGTTTCTCTGAAAAAACCAGAGATATCTCAGGATCTTTTTCAACAGAGCAACCCCTTGATTTTAAAAATGTGGTTCAACTCACACCCAATGGGGACTGTTATAACCCCAGTGCCAATGAGTTAGGAACAAAGGTTCTCTACGTTTGTAAAAACAGAAATGCACATCTTCATTCAGAAATCTATGAACTTTCACTCGAAACCGGAATAGAAAAAAGAATTACTTATCAAGATGGAAATTTAAATAATCCCATCTATACCCTTTCAGAAAAAATTATTTATTCTTCTAATACTGATGAAAATAAAGAAGTCTTTATTAAAACTCTAGAAAATCTTGAATCTTCTCAGCCCATGTTACAGTCCTTTGATGAATCTTTCCAAAATCAAAATACTTTTTCTGAAATTTATATGAGCGACCGATTTGGTCGCAGCATTGAACGCCTCACCACAAGAGAAGGCTTTGACGGTCGCCCAACCTATACTTCTGGACCTGGGTGGCAGCTTTATTATTCTTGCCATAGTCAAAACCAAAACCAAAATCAAAATCAGTTAAACACTTTGTCTT
Organism: Pseudobdellovibrionaceae bacterium; assembly: GCA_036795495.1. Lineage (GTDB taxonomy): Bacteria > Bdellovibrionota > Bdellovibrionia > Bdellovibrionales > Bdellovibrionaceae > DAIRER01. The sequence goes on from DAIRER010000284.1 coordinate 1,843, forward strand.
CATCAATTTGTCGGCTCAATCTCCTTAATAAAAAAACAGAAACATTTATTGGTAAGACTTCTGAAGCTCATGACTATGCAATGATTAGTCCAGACCAGCGCACTTTGGCTTGGTTTGAGATGGATCCACAAACAGCAACGTCAAAACTTAATTTAACGGCTTTAAATGCAAAGACACATCAATTGAGCTTTAATTTACCCCCTGGGGTTTATAAAGATTTATCTTTTTTATCTATGAATGAAATTTTATTTTCATTTCAAAGCGAAAAAGACTCGAAAAATAAAAATCCAAGTTATAAAATTGGACTTTTTAACTTTATAACTCAGTCTTTTTTAGTTCTCTTGAATTCTGAACAATTCAAAGAGAAAACAATGAAGGGGGCCTCCCTTGAAGAGGCTTTTTACATTAAATCTAAAAATTACCTACTTCTTACAACAAAAAAAAATAATAAATCTTCAATAGTTTCTATAGAACTTCCCACAAGACCTCAAGTTTTTGAAACGACCGTAGCTAACACTTTGGATTCGACAGATCTTGTGATAAGACCCTAAATATGTTCGATAAATTTAAACAATCTTTATTGTCTGGCGATGTTGTCGCTATACCAACAGAAACTGTATATGGGCTTGCGGCATGTATTACTTCACCAGAGGGTATTAAAAAAATTTTTTCCACAAAAGAGCGTCCCTTTTTTGATCCTCTGATTGTTCATATTTCTTCTGTTGAAATGGCAAAAACAGTTTGTAGCGAATGGTCCCCCATTGCCCAGGCCCTTGCCCAACACTACTGGCCCGGACCTCTTTCGCTCGTTCTTCCTAAAGCCGATACGGTTAATCCCATGATCACATCTGGATTAAAGACCGTTGGCCTTCGTATGCCCAACCACCCCCTAACCCTTCAACTGATCCATGAACTCAATACTCCACTAGCGGCACCCAGTGCTAATAAGTTTGGCAAAACAAGTCCAACCACCTCAGAACATGTGCGCAGTGAATTTGGTGACACCCTCCTCGTCCTTGAGGGGGGCTCCTGCGATGTTGGAATTGAGTCAACAATACTAGAAATTCAAAATTCAAACTTAATAATTCATCGCAAAGGTCAAATTTTAAAATCTGACATCGAATCCTTTCTAAAATCAAAAAATATTTATTTTCAGTTTTTGGAAAACCAAGAAAAAGACAAAATTCAAACACCGGGTCAAGTTCGTCACCACTATATGCCTAAAATTCCATTGGTTTTAGTTAAGGATATTAAATCTATTCCTGATTTAATATCCTATATTGAAACTCAATTACAGCAATTGCCCAATGAGATTGAGGGTGTTCGATTAATTAAACCCCTTTCGAAAATTAAAAATCCTCAAGAACTTCGATTGCCTCATAATGCCCACGAGGCCAGCCGCGTTCTTTATTCGGAATTAAGATCCTTGGCTGAAAGTGGGGCAGACCTTATGTATTTTAGACTTAATAATTTACACGGTGATGAATCCTGGGGTCCCATTATGGATAGATTAAACAGAGCTGCTAGTCTTATTTTGTAAATTCACTCATTTTAAAGACACGCCGAGGGCTCAGACCAGGCAAATCGAGTCTCAAAAGAATGGCCCTCGCCCGGGACAGAGAGCGGCGTCTCGCAACATTTTAACACTTTTGTTTTTTGATTTTTATCTCGACA
>DAIRER010000285.1:0-3516 GCA_036795495.1 Pseudobdellovibrionaceae bacterium
GCTGCTGAATCTTTTAGAGATTGGGGCCGCGACTGCTGGTGTCCTTCTGGAAAAGATAACACATGTAAAAAAAGATTTTCTTGGACACTTGGAACACTTCCAAATGGATACGATCACAAATATATTTACTCGCATTTTGGTTACAATCTTAAGGCTACCGAAATGCAGGCATCCATTGGCCTTGTTCAACTTGATAAGTTAGATTTTTTTACTAAAAGGCGACAGGAAAACTTTAATTATTTGCGTAACGCCCTTTCACCATTAGAAAAATATTTTATTTTACCAAATCCAACTAAACACAGTGAACCAAGTTGGTTTGGTTTTCCAATTACCCTTCGCAAAGATTGCTCCTTTTCACGTACAGATCTAACTCGATTTTTAGAAGATAAAAACATTCAAACACGCATGTTGTTTGCCGGAAATCTTTTACGACACCCTATGTTTGATGAACTTCGAACAACAGAAAATGGATTTCGCATTGTTGGAAGCTTAGATAATTCAGATTTTATAGCTGAAAGCACATTCTGGATTGGAGTATATCCAGGAATGACTAATTCAATGTTACAATATATGGTTGAACAAATTTTTAATTTCACCAAGGGAGATAAATAATATGAATAAAGTGGAAATGTTTCATTCCGCCGCAATAAAACACTTCAATTTTTTTAAAGATACGACATCGCTTGATGCTTTGTATGTTAAATCAATTTCACTAAAAGACAACATGGGGTTTCTTGTCCCCGTTCCAAAGCTACACCTTGAAAACCAAGAACTAATTGAGCTTTTAACGGTTTGGAGAAATGAAAATAAGCATGTATACCCATCTCAGTTTACGGCCACACCTGAAAGCACTAAAAGTTGGTTAAAAACAAGGCTACTTGAAACACCTGATAGAATGTTATTTCTTATATATAACAAGGTTGGTAAACTTGTAGGTCATATTGGATATGCCAATGTTCTTTTGGGGGTCAAAGAAAATAAGTGTCTGCTTGAAATTGATAATGTTATACGCGGCATAAAAGAAATTGAGCCAGGCATTATGTCAAATGCTATGAATTCATTAATTGATTGGGCCAACGAAAAGCTACTTCCTGATGAAATCTATCTAAGAGTTTTTTCCGATAATAAACATGCAATAGACTTTTATCTTAAAAATAGTTTTATAAAAAATAATCTAATACCACTCTATAAAGAAACACGCACTGATGGTGTTTATTTCTCAGAAGAGCCCAAATCAAGTAATTTAAAACCTGAAGCTGAATTTCAAAAAATGACATATTCTCCATCTGCAAAAAAAATGGGCGATGAACTGATTCTTACAGCTGGCCCTTCAATATCTGCAATGGAAACATATTACGCATATGATGCTGCAAAAACAGGATGGAATAACAAGTGGAATTTTTATATTAAAAAGTTTGAAACTGAATTTTCAGAATATATTGGTGTTCAACACGCGCTCTCTACTTCGAGTTGTACGGGAGCACTTCATCTTGCTCTTTTAACTTTGGGTATTGGTGCCGGTGATGAAGTTATTGTACCTGATATAACATGGGTAGCTACAGCAAATGCTGTGGCTTATACAGGTGCAACACCGATTTTTGCCGATATTGATCAAAACACCTGGTGTCTCGATCCTGAGTCAGTAAAAAAGAAGATTACAGAAAAAACGAAAGCGATCATGCCTGTTCATCTTTATGGTCATTCTGTTGATATGGATTCGATTATGAAGATAGCACGTGATAACAAACTTTATGTTGTTGAGGATGCCGCCCCAGCAATTGGAGCTAGTTGGAATGGAAAAAAGACCGGCTCATTTGGCGATTTTGCAGCATTCAGTTTTCAGGGAGCTAAGCTTACAGTAACAGGTGAAGGTGGAATGTTAGTTACAAATAACAAAGATCTTTATTTAAAAGCTTATAGTCTTTGGGATCAGGGACGTGACTTGAACAAAACATTTTGGATTAATGAAACCGGTTGGAAGTATAAAATGTCCAATGTTCAAGCCGCTATTGGACTTGGTCAACTTCAAAGAGTTGAAGAGCTTATCCATGCAAAAAGAAGAGTCTTTGATTGGTATCATCAAAATTTAAAAAACAATAAGAATATAAAACTCTGTTATGAACCTAAAAACTCTAGAAGCATCTATTGGATGAGTAGCCTTCAAGTATTACCAACCTCAAAATTAAATCGTGATCAATTAAGAGATGAGTTAAAAAAACGCAATGTGGATACTCGCCCCGTCTTTCCTGCTATCAGCCGTTATCCTATTTGGAAATACACCCCAGAGGTGCAGCCTATTGCTAATGAAATAGGCAATACCGCAATTAATTTGCCAAGTGGTGTATGTCTATCTAAAGACCAAGTAGAATATGTTTGTAAAATGATAAACGAATTAACTTAGGTATAAGTAGAGGAGAAGATGAGCACCATTATTAATACTCACGATATTGCAAAAAAAATTCGAATCCGGTGTCTTGAGTTGTGTTATAAGCACAAAGCATCACACCTGGGTGGTGCTTTTTCAGTGGCTGATATAATCACAGTATTATATTTTCAATATTTAAATGTTGATCCTAGTAATCCGAAATTTGAAAATCGTGATAGATTATTTTATAGTAAAGGGCATGCATGCACTTCTTTATATGCAACACTTGAACTTAAAGGTTTTTTTAAAGATTTAATAGAGAATTATACCTCAAATGGCAGTCCAATAACCTCACATGTCAGTCATAAAGTACCTGGCATTGAGCTGTCCACGGGTAGCCTAGGACATGCTTTGCCCGTAAGTGTTGGCGTTGCACTAGCAGGTAAACACAAAAAAAGTTCTTGGCGTGTTCTCACGATTGTTAGTGATGGTGAACTCGATGAAGGCTCCAACTGGGAATCTATTTTGTTTGCGCCACAAAAAAAATTAGATAATCTGACACTTATAGTTGATTATAACAAAATTCAAAGCTTTGGTCATACAAAGGATGTTATTGATTTAGATCCCTTGGGTGATAAATTTAAAAGTTTTGGTTGGTCGGTATATGAAATTAATGGTCATGATCATTTTGAAATTAAAAAAACTCTATTGGAGCTTGACTCAAATACTACACAGAAACCAAAAGTAATCATCGCACACACAATTAAAGGAAAGGGTGTTTCCTTCATGGAGGGCCAGTTAGCTTGGCATTACAAATCTCCAAACGCAACTGAGTTGGCACAAGGAATTAAGGAAATTTTGGAATCATGAGAAATACATTTGTAAAAACTTTGATCGAAGAGGCCACAAAAAATGATAAGATTTTTCTACTTACTGGGGATTTAGGTTATGCAGTTCTTGAACCATTTGCTGAAAAATTTCCCGATCGATTTATAAATATTGGTATTGCTGAACAAAACATGGCTGGAATTGCTTCTGGCCTTGCAAAAGAGGGATACACGGTCTTTTTTTACTCAATTGGAAACTTCCCAACTCTTCGATGTATGGAGCAAATAAGATATGATATTTGTTACCACCAAATGGACGTCAAG
>DAIRER010000286.1:0-3510 GCA_036795495.1 Pseudobdellovibrionaceae bacterium
ACTTATAATGAAGTAAAAGAAAAATTTCTTATCCGCGAGTTAGATCAGGTCAAAGTAAAAGGAAAAAATAAGCCTGTTAAAATTTACGAAGTCATTCAAGAGGAGCCGCCCAGCGAAGCTCAAATTCAATGGTTAAAATCCTTTGAAGAGGGTTACCGAACATATCTTACACAGGATTTTAAAAAGGCTTTAGATCTATTCAATGAGGCTTACAAGTTTGGAAATGCAGATCCTGTTGCTAAAATCTATATTCAACGATGTGAAGAGTTTCTATCCGAACCCCCTCCCGAAAACTGGGACGGAGTTTATGAGATGAAAACGAAGTAATTTGGCAATTTAACATTGAATTATAATGTAACTATCCAATAGACCTCAACAAAACCAGCTATTCCTGAAGGTGCAAATGTCATATTAGCGTTTGGTTGTGCATTACAATTTAAATCTGTATTTGCTGGAGGTAAAGTTCCTCCAGTACAAACTGAACCACCAGCCCCCCCAAAGCTAACGTTTGGATTATAGCATCCTGAATCATAATTTCTGTAACCAGCACTTCCCCTTTGTCCTCCAGGCACTCCACCATTTCCACCAGAATTATAGGGTGGGGGACTACTAAATCCATAATTAAAGGGCGCGGCTCCACTTGCCCCCATTCCAACAACTACATTAAAGCTATCACCTGGATTCACAGAAACAGTGTACTCTTTGTACTCACCTGGCTTTCCAGATTCCATGATTTTTAAGGGAGGAGACGCTGTAGGAATATCAGCTCCATTTCCACCATTTCCACCTTTAGCCATATAACTGCCAAAACAAGAAGCTCCACCGCCCCCACCACCGCCACCGCCATAACTTGTACCATATGTTATTGACCCACCGTTTTGTCCACCGGAACCACCGGAACCGCCTTGGACTACAACTAATACTTTATTATTTTGCACAGTCGTTGGCACAACAAACACACCATTGGCGGTAAATTTTCTAGACCGTGAAATAAATTGATGAGAGTTAGAACTTGCTAGCCCTAATCCATCGGCCGTTTTAGAACAATTTTTAATTTCCAAAATGCCCCCTCCAACATCTTCGGATTCAATAAAAATAGGAACACTTCGTTGAAAATACTTAATCATCCCAGCTGTAGCTGAATATTTTATATCAAAATATCCAATATACTTATTTGGAGAAATATTCTGTTTTAAAATTAAATCAATGCTGTCAATTTTGACCGTTGGCGAAAGAATGGTTCCACCTTCAGCTATTCCTGGGGAAACTGTATCTAAATTATTTGAAGCATCAATTCTCTTAAAACTGATTCCAGTTTGGATCGGCGTTGAACTGATGGCTGCCGGAATAACTACTGCATCAAAATGCTTCTTGCAGTAATTTGGATCCGACAGAAGACCCCCGATCAACTGTTGACTCTCTTGAACTGTTTCATAGTTTTTAAAATGAGATATAAAAGAAAGTGAGTTTGCAATAGCATAAGTTATTCCTAAGGCAATCATTGAAAATATACCTATTGCAACCAATACTTGAATAAGTCCAAAACCAAACTGATTATTTTTATTCATAAAAAAACACCTTTTAATTTTAAAATTTCTAACACTTCTCCAGTAATAGGATACCAAATTTTCTACTTTTTTCTACTTTTTTATTCTTATTTTCTCGACTTGAACCGATTCAAAACTGATTTGAATTTATTGAATTTTCCATACAAACAGTTTGCCAGCCAAACTAAAACCGCACCAAATTGAGAATTTAAGTTTTAATAGATTCTGTCGATAAGATTCATATGAAAAATTTAAAATTATATCTTCAATTGAGTCTACCTATTTTTATTCTAGTTTCTTCTCTACCCAGCTGCGAGCGAGCCAAGGTAGAAAATGCTCAACTTGTTTTAAAATTACCTGCCAGCTCTGTCGAGACATCAAACTCAATTGAGAACTCAAACTCCGGGGAAAAGCCGATATCACAAAAGGTTTCTACACTCGCTGATGAGACCAGCTGGAACACGTCATTAATCCCGACAAATATTTCACAAATCGATTGTTATGCTGTTTTTGTTGGAGGTGCTGAATCCCTCATGCGCACCAATTCTTGTGAAATTGGACCGACGGCAGGACTTGCCTCAAATAAAAAAATATTTTTTGGACCCCATGTTGGATTTATAAAAGCAGGCGGAGAAATTTCTATTGAAGTGCCTTCGGGACAAAGGGACATTTATCTTATGGGCCTAAAAGAGAATCCAGGTTCTGGTGCTTGCAAATCTTTTGCGGGGACTAATCCTGACAAATCCAATTTATCACAACCTATGATCATTGGAGTCAATCAAGTTGTCTTAAATCCAGGAACTCAAGTGGTAGAAATTATGCAAAGTTTAGACTCCAACCAGTTATTACAGAGCTGTACTTTTATGCAAAGTGAAAGTGGTGGCAATGGAACGGGAACAACGCCTGAAGCCTTTCCTTTTGGTGATGGCCGCGATGGTGATTTAACATTTACTGTGACATCTACGGATTTTTCAACTCATCTTTATAATGCCTCCGGTACCTATACACCGAATGCGAGCTTTGCAAATGCCCCAGGATCTTCAAAGGTTTTTAATGCCACACGTAGAGTCGTAAATATCTCTGCAGATGTAAAAACACTAACTACGGCCACTGCTTTTTCAAGTTATGAATTTGAAGCGGGTGATGAAATTCTGTGGCATGTGATTGCTGCCAACGGAGCTGTGACTCCGGACTCGGCCTGTGGAAGTGGTTTGCCTCGTGGAAAATGGGGTTTTGGAAAAATATCAACAACGGGTACCACAACGATTACCATGGAACAATCCATGGGCCCTATCACTCCAGACAATACAAACATTTCAGCAACACCACTAGCTACTCAATTTTGCTTAATCCAAGTTATTCGTGTTCCTAATTTTAATTTGATGACTTTTAACTCACCGGGCACTCGCACCATCACCAGTAGTACCTTTGATTGGTCCACTGGATTTGGCGGACTTCTTGTTTTTAAAACTAAAAAATTAGAAATTGGGGTCTCCACATCCTTAGAAGCAAAAATGGAGAGTAAAGGATTTTTACATGCAACTTCCTATGAAGCCACAGGACTTTCAGGAGTGAGTTTGCTGGCGGCTCAATTCATGCCGAGTCAAGGTGGTGGTGGAGGTGGAAATGCCGGCGCGGGTGGGTATGGAAATAGTAGTTATACTACATTAACACGCGGGGGAGAGGCACACACGGCACTTTGTGGCTCCTCTTATTGTTTTCCACACACTGGAAAAGTTTTTTATGGTGGCTCCGGCGCTGGAATGTCTGCCCTTCCAGGTGGCAAAGGGGGCGGTGTCATTATGATTCTTGCCGAAGAAATTTCAGGAGGAGGAACGCTGGATCTCTACGCCAATGGTGGTCACTCCAATTTTGATAAGGCCGGCGGCGGCGCAGGTGGTAGTATTTATGTGCGATCGAAATTTGTTACAAACACCGCCAGCAAAACAGCTCGAGTCGAAGG
>DAIRER010000287.1:0-3499 GCA_036795495.1 Pseudobdellovibrionaceae bacterium
TAAAGCATTAAACTCTTCTAATTTACCACGCTTACGTTCCCATCCCATCCAAAGATTTTCTTTAGGATTAAAAAGACGTTTTCGATGAAACACATAGAATCGATCGACGACATCCTCTGTTGGATATTTATCATTTAAACGAGTTATTCTTTCCTCTGCATGTTCAAGGATTACCGAATCTTTTGGTAAATTCTCGAAACTTGAATCTAAAAAATCAGACAGTAAAGCAAAAAACATATTTTTTTCAGGATTGGATAAATAATGGATTTCTAAATCATTAATTTGTTCTTCAGCTTGAGCTTCGTTCGAGAACATTGTGGGAATAACTACGAAAGTACGTGCCTCCACCGGAAGCCCTTCACGTAAGGACAATCGTGGTAAGTGATGGGGCCCCAACAAAGCAACAGTGATTCGATTCACGATGGTTAAAGCAATTTCAGATGCCGAAAAAAAACCTAAAACAACTAAAATATAAAAACTTTGAGTTGGCAATAATCCAAATAGAATTATGAGTGTCAACCCCAAAATAAAGCTAATGTAGAATCCAGTCGCTCCTTTAATATATTTACGAAGAAAATAAGATACCCATGAGACTTTATATCCAATTTTCTTTTCAATCACCTCACGACCTTGATCAATCAAAAAATATCCAGGATCTTGCTTTAAAGAAATGATTTCTTGTGCCACTTCAATCTCACTCATTGTAGATCGTTTTGCAAGATCCTCTAAGGCTTTCCGATAACGATTTCTAGTGATGAAATCCATCTTTTCATAGAGCGGATATGTTCTTAAAACATCATCAACAAGACTAATTTCTTCAAAAAATTCTTGCCAATTAAAGGCCGATATTAAGCGAGAACTTGTAATAATATTACGAACCGTAGCATTTGCACCTAACTGACTTTGATGTTCAGTCGCAGCCACCTCATCAGGTCCCAAATTCTTTTTAGCCAGTTCACCTTCAAGCCAAAGCAGAACAGGTTCGACTAATGGGTCTTGAAACCTCAAGCGTTGCAATAATTGAACTATGAAAGCATTCACAATAACTGGTTTTTTATTTAAGCACTTAACAATTTCAGATGGTGATCTTGATGAAGATTTGGGTCCAAGAGCTAAAAGTTCATCTGCCAATTGATCGGCCTCTTTGCGAGCCATTTGAGAACCCACAATCCGCACGCTGAGTCTTCGTAAGTTTTCCATTAATACAAGTCGTAGAGTTATTGAAAGAGCCCAAAGTTCACCAATAGTTAAAACTTGAATACTTTGATAAGACTTTAAGAATTTTTTTAATAGGTCAGGATCAAAACGACTGTCTGTATGTGCCACAAAAGCCCAAGCGATACCATAGACTTGTGGGTACCCAGCAAAGGGCCCCTGAACAAGCTTCGGAAGTTCTCGATAAAATTTTGGCGGGAGATGATCATGAATATCTTTTAGTTGAGTTCTCACTATATGAAAATTATTAATTAACCAATCCGCAGCAGGCGTGATGGCTCGATTCTCTTCAGCAGACTGCAATAAATATTTATAAGATTTTTCTAAAATTCGACCGTTATCACGAACTCTATCTCTAAATGATTTTCCTCGACGCCCACTGGTTTCAATTTTTTGAGCCCGCGCTAAGCTCTCTGCATGCAACTCCATCCGCAGAGGCGTAAAGATTTCAGAACGTATCGGCTCTTCAAAAAATTTGAAATCATCACTTTGCATTTGGCGACACTATAGAGAATAAACGGCCAATGCAACCTTACTTCCTGCTTTGTGAAGATTGCCTCTACAAAATACTAATTTTTCTATGAATGTTATATTTTCTTAACAAATATTATGGCTGACATTGTTTAAGTGTAATTGTACTAGAATTTCCATCAACATCCGTGAATGTTGCGGATCCACAAGTTGTTGAAAATGCAGTAGTGGCTGTTCCCGTAATAGAACCTGTCACTAAACTCGTAATACTACCCGAAGTTGGAAAACAACATGAGCTGTCTCCCCAAACCACTGAATTAAAAGTATTTACAGCTTTATATTGTGCCACCTGATGCCACACACTAGACGTTCCACTCATAGATAAAGTTCCCGCTGATCGCACCCCTTGGGCTGTTAAGTCAGAAGTTAAGATATGATCAAACCACTTTGTTCCAAGAGGGCCCGTCATTGTATTCTGAGTTCCATTCGCTACAATATTATAACAAGGAGCCCCCACAGAGCATGTCAAGGCATTAGAAGTGCCAGATTCCAGTTTAGAAATTACAGTACCTGTTGTTGCTTGAGGAAAGGTCGTTCCATCGTAAGCAGTATCTGGATTCATTTTAGAAATTATTATTGCTCCAGATAAAGAAGCAGGAGCCGTAAAAGTAATTTTTCTTGGGCTTGAGTCATCCACTTTTCGAGTCAGAACAGAATTGTTTCCATTCATCATACAGACCCCAGCTCCGAACCCACTGTAGGTTTCAGTAATTAATCCAGCAACAGTTGCTGTGACTGACGAACTTCCAATTGTACAATCATTCCAATTAATAGAAATAGTACTGCCTGAACAACTGGATCTGGCCGCAGACAAAGAGCATGTTGCATAAGGAAAGGCGCTTTGGGTTTCAAAATCATTTTCAGCCAACAACATACCTGAATATACAATGGCATTGGCCTGACTTGAAGCACTCCCCACGGCTGAGTCCACGATGTTAGACATATTGTCTACTATACTTTCAGCTGCGGTAGTTTCTTCCGCTTTCTTACAACTTAAACTTAATAAAAAACTTAAAAACACAAAAGAAAATTTAATTTTTTGATACGACATACAAACTCCTTATATTGTGTATAAAAACTTTGTATTAGCTTCTCAATAAAGTTTTTGTAAATCAATTTCAACACAAATTCCCGACTTAGGTCATATTTAAATATATAAAATCCAATAAAACTAAAATAAGTTTTTTAAAAAATAAAATTCTTACGTAATTTTATATACTTAGGCCTTTGAAGAAATATTTAATTTTGGGGTCTAGTTTTAAAATATTATGACGATAAGAGAGTATGTTTAAAGGATTAGCTCGCTTTCATGCTCGATCACCCAGATATATTTTAAGTCCCGAAGAGGATACTTGGATTCGTTTAGCTGGCCCCCATCAAACACCCTGGGAAGAGGGAACTGAAATCAAAGATATTTCGCTCACTGGACTTTCTTTTACAGCCCCATCTGATTTATCGCCTCAATTGGGAGAAGTGATTAAAATTCAATTTACACCACCACAATCGAAATCTATTGCGAGCTATGCTGTAACCACTCGAGTAGAAAAATTATCCGATCTCGAAAACTTAATAGCTGTTCAATATTATAAAATGGATATAAAACATCGTGTCGCCATAGCGCAAAGTCTTGAGATACGCTTAGCCGAGCGTAATGAAAAACGTCTAAAACTTAATTCCGAAATATTTTCTATGGATTTTTTGGCAAAAAAAGAATTTTATCTTATGACCTTGATGATTTTGATTTGGTTTTCCT
>DAIRER010000288.1:0-3492 GCA_036795495.1 Pseudobdellovibrionaceae bacterium
TGGTCACCAGGCGCTGAGATCGTGAAATCGGTATTTGAAAAAGTTTCCATATAGTGATCCACAGTCGATTGGACACTATAACTGGTTGTTGAAAAAAAAGAATAAAAGAATAAACTTAAAAACAGAGCTCCCATATTAGCATACAGAATTCCCTTTGAACTTTTTATGTTTTGCAAAGCCAACTGACCAGGGACCCAACCCTGTTTTTTAAAGGTATCTTCTAAAAAATTAAGAATTACTGGAGTTAATTTTAATGTCATAAAAATAAAAATCCAAAGACCAAGAAGGACAATCAAGACCGCAAATAGGAATTCCTCTTTCGGTTGGGTCCATTGTATAATTCCAAAAATAACAAGGAGCGGGATTGTTATATAGGCCCATGAAATGGATTTTTTTTGATCTTCTGGGGTGTAAAGTTCAATGGATTTTGCTTTAATTGCTTCGATAGGGTGAACAAGAGTGGCTTGAAGTGAAGGCCACAGAGAGGATAGAAAAGTGGCAAAGGTACTTATGGCAAGGGTTTTAAAGAAAGTCATTTGTGTCATTTCAATATACGGAGCTTGAATTGTTGTTTGAAACTGAGTGGATAAAGTGGAGGTGACATCATTGACTAAAAATTGCCCCATATATTCACCAAAATAAAGACCCAACAAAGACCCGAATAAACCCATCGTGAGTGCTTCAAAAATAAATAACCATAAGATGGTTCTTCTATCGGCTCCAATGCCTCTTAAAATTCCAATCTCAGTTCGTCTTTGTGCGACTGAAATGTATATGGAATTAAATATAAAAAATAACCCAATAAACCAGGCCATGGAGCCTACCAACGAAATAAAAGATTGAAAGGATCGGATCATATTTTCTGTCTGTTGATTTCTGGCTTGTGATCTTTCAACATCAAAGCCCTTATCTATCCGTTCTTTAATTCGACTGAGAACCTGATCAATATCTTGATCTTCTTCACAAATCACATCAATACGATCAACAAGACCTTGTTTGCCAAAAGCAAACTGTGCCCCGGTGATATCCATTAAAGCAAAAGCTCCACCATAAGCTTTTGCCGCTCCAGTGGGTTTTAGTAATCCTCGGACGGTAAATTTTTTAGGTCCTTCAACTGTGATTAGCTCAAAGGACTCATCCATTTTAAGATTATTTTTTTTTGCAAACTCATGGGTAATCACAATGCTATCTTCTTGATTAAAAAACTCTAAGGGGTCTTCGATGATTTCTGGATTTTCAGGGTCGTACTCTCTAAAATTGGTATCTCTTAAAAGATCTACAGCCATAATTCTTAGGGTTGTGTCTAATGAATTTTTATTTTTAAAAGTCACAGTCATTTCCAGTAGGGGGGCCGCACTGTAAACTCCCGGAGTCTCTTCGATGACTTGAAGAATATCTTCATTAAGTCCTCGCTCGCCAGAAGAAATGCTAATCTGAGCCTTTCCTGTGACCGCATTCATGTTTTCTTGAAATACTTTAAGAACAGCTTCGTTGATTAAAGAGATCGAAACAAAAAGAGATACTCCAAGTATAATGCTTAAGAAAGAAAGAATCCATCTCACTGGCTTTTTAAAAATATTTCTTATTGAAAAAAGATAAAATAATTTGATCACTGTTTATCCTAACTATTTTTTATCACTATGAGTTTGATCTGAAATCAATTGACCGTCTTTAATATGTAAAGTTCTGTTGGCCCATTTTGCGACGGAAGGATCATGAGTGACCATGACCAGCGTCTGGTTTTCGGTCTTAACTAAATGGGATAGAAGATTTAAAATCTCAATCCCAGATTGCGAGTCTAAACTCCCTGTGGGTTCATCGGCTAAAATTAACATGGGATCAGAAATCAGCGCTCGAGCTATGGCTACACGTTGCATTTGACCACCCGAAAGCTGAATCGGATAGTGATTCATGCGGGCTCCTAGCCCCAGTGTGGTTAAAAGGTTTTCAGCCTTTTTTTTAAGTTCATGAGAGGATCGGCCATCTAGCAGCAACGGGAGCAGGGTGTTTTCAAGGGCCGTCATGGTTGGCAGTAGATTAAAAAATTGAAATACAAATCCCAGGTTTCTTCTTCTGAAAATGGAAAGGTCCTGGTCATTTAAATTTTTCAAGGTGTTTCCTTGAAAAAGGATATCTCCAGACGAGGGTTTGTCTAAGGCTCCCAAAAGTTGTAAAAAAGTACTTTTGCCAGATCCACTGGGGCCCATGACGGCAATAAACTCTCCCTTTTTTATAGAACAATTCACATTCCGTAAGGCATAGACTTCGTCCGTACCCTTAACATAAGATTTGGTTAAATTTTGAACTTCAATGATTTTAGATTCTAAATTTGTCGTCATCATAGAAAAAGGGTAATCTGAAACAGAGCAGAGATCTATATCTATTTCAGAGTCTGGACCCGTAATTTGAGCTTTCGTTTGACATTTATTTTGATTGCGAGAATTCTATTTTTAAAGAATTTTTCAAAAGTGAAGTTGGAGTAAAATATGAAGACGTTGAATTATTTAATACTGGTATTTTGTGCATTGTCATTTTCGATGGCAAAGGCTGAATTGTCGATCAAGGAAATTGTCGATAAAAACGATGCCACTCGAAAAGTCCAAGATATGATTATGGATGCGAAACTTTTTACAAAAGGAAAATCGGATTCAGATAAAGAAAAAAAGTTTAAGTACTGGCAAAAAATGATGAATGAAAAAGAGACGCGCTTTTATCGGCTCACTCGGTTTTCAGAGCCTGCAAGTATTAAAAACGAAGGCATTCTTTTTTTAGAAAAAAGTGCTGTGACTCGAGATATTTTTCTATATTTGCCAAAATTTAAAAAGACCAGAAGAATTGAAAACAATGCTCAAAGTGGAAGTTTTATGGGTACTGTGTTTAGTTATTCTGATATTTCAGTGCCGGCCATTGATGAAATGAAATTTAAATTAGAAAAGAAAGAAAAGTGCCCCGCCGAGTATAAATCTTCTGCAGAATGTTATGTTATCAAGTCCGAAGGCAAAGATCGACGTGTTACGGATCGCATTGGCTGTGGCCATCAAATGAATTGGATTACTTCTGATTATTTTTTAACATTGCAGAGTGATTGTATTGATTTAGACGGAAAAGTTAAAAAACGCGTTAAGTTTGGGGACTATGAACAAGTCGATGTTAAAAAGAATTTATGGGTCGCAAAAAAAATTGAGGGCTTTGATTTAAGAACGAAAGCTTATTCAAGTTTTATTGTGACATCGCTTGTGGTCAATAAGGGTGTCAATGCTTCTGTGTTCACAACAGATAATCTGGAAAATCCTTAATCACGCCTCAAAATTGTAATGACATTGCGTGCTAGATCGCAGAGATGGCTTTCATCTCTGCTTTTCTTTTCATTGAAAAAAGAATAACTTTCACGAACATTTGATTTTATGACAGGAGGATTTCGTGAAGGGTGAGAAAATTTATGAAGGAAAAGCAAAAAAGGTCTATGCAACCAATTCGAAGGATTATGTTGTT